>NZ_JBAGKI010000091.1:0-21652 GCF_036689795.1 Micromonospora palythoicola
GGCGACAGTTTCCCCGAAACTGCCGCCTCGACGCGCCCGGACTCAGGCGTCGCGGCGGCGGAAGGCGGCCACCGCCCCGGTGCCGATGACAACGACCCAACCGAGCAGAACGAGCAGGCCGGTGGCGGGCGTCAGGACCTGTGCCGGGTCGGGACGGTAGAGCAGGTCACCCGCCCGATCCGGCAGGTAACGAGCGTGCGGGGTGACGGCGTCCAGCACCGGCGAGACGACCAGCACCAGGCTGAGCGTGACGACGAGAGCGGAGACGACGGCCCGCAGGAGCGCGGCAAAGGTCAGCCCGAGCAACCCGATGAGCGCGAGGTGGACCGCCGCGCCGACGACGTTCCACGGGAGACCGTCGGTGACCACCGGGACGTTCCGCGCGGCCAGCGCGACGCGGGCCGTGAGCAGCCCGATGCCGAGCGCCGCGACGGCGGTCACGGTAGCCCAGGCCAGGTAGGCGAGGGTCTTGGCAGCCGGCACGGCCAGGCGGTCCGGCACGCACCGCAGGGTGGTGTGTATCTGCCCATCGGCGTACTCGGTCCCGACCGCGAGCACGCCGAGCGAGATGGTGCCGGCCTGCAGGTACGGCACCGCCTGGAGGACGACTGCGACCGGCTCGTTCACCCCGGCCGGCGAGGCGGCCAACGCCCCGGTGATGGCGACGGCTGCGCCGATCGTGCCGAGGACCGCGGCCAGCACCGCGGGCAGGCCGAACAGCTTGGTCAACTCCGCGGCGGTGGCGCGGGCGCAAAAGCGGATCACGCGTCCCGCCGCAGGAAGACCGCACTGGCCAGCGCGAGCAGCCCTGCCGTCCAGGTGGCCATGACCAGGCCCCCCGTGACCGGGGCGAGCGCGTCGTCGAACGCCAGCAGGTCGCCGGCGAACATGCTCATGCCCGCGAGATCGGGCAGGAACCGCGCGAGCGGGGTGAGGTGCGACAGCAGCACGGAGACCGAGACGAGGCTGCTGTTCACCACGAGCACGATGATCGGGACGATCCCGTTGCGGGTGAAGACCGTGACCGCGAGGGCGATCAGCGCCGTGAGCATCCAGTAGATCCCGGCACCGACGCAGCGGGACAGCACCCCTTCCGGTGCCGGCGGAGCGTCGGTGCCAACTATCCCGCCCGCCAGCGCCAACGAGGCGGGAATCACCACCAGAGCCGCGACCGCGACCAGCAGGACGACGGTGACGACCTTGGCGGCCAGCACACCGAGGCGGTTGGGGGTGGCGGTGAGGGTCGTGGTGATCTGCCGACCGCCGCCGATCCTGGCACTGTTCGCGGTGTACTCGCCGCCAACGGCGACGACGCCGAGGACCACCGCGCCGACCGTGCCGATCGGCACCGCGGAGAAGACCGCCTCGACAGGCGAGGTGTAGGCCGTCAGCTCGGTCCGGCCGCTGCGCAGCGCGGCGCGGACACCGACGGCGTTGATCAGAGTGATCGCGACCGGACCGAGCACCGTGACAGCCAGTGCGACAGTGGTCGCCGGCAGCGTCGCCGTCTTGCGAATCTCGGCGACGACCGTGTCGACGAAGGTCATCGCCCACCTGCCGTCGGCCCGGTGAGGGCGAAGAAGGCATCCTCCAGGGTCGGGTAGCCGGCCGTGACCTCGCGGATCGGGCCGGCGGCGACGACCCGGCCGTTGGCGATGACGACCAGGTCGTCGGCGATCTCGTCCACCTCCCTCATCAGGTGGCTGGAGAGCAGCACGGTGCCACCGGCGTCCGCGTGCCCGCGCAGCAGGACGCGGATCCAGCGGATGCCCTCCGGATCGAGCCCGTTCACCGGCTCGTCGAGCACGAGTGCACGGGGTTCGCCGAGCAGCGCGGCGGCCAGGCCGAGCCGCTGGCACATGCCGAGCGAGAACCGGCCGACCCTGGTTCCTCCGGCGGCACCGAGCCCGACCTGATCGAGCACCTCGGCCACCCGTCGAGTCGGGATGCCGTTGCTGCGCGCCATCCAGGTGAGGTGGTTGCGCGCGGTACGGGAGCGGTGTGCGCCGGAGCCGTCCAGCATCGACCCGACGGTGCGTAACGGCTGGCGCAGGCGCCGGTACGGCTGGCCGTCGACCAGGGCCGTGCCGGCATCCGCCCGGTCCAGGCCCAACAGGATGCGCAGGGTGGACGACTTGCCCGCACCGTTCGGCCCCAGCAGACCTGTCACCCGGCCCGGTGCGGCCCGGAAGGTGACATCGGTGAGGATCTCGCGGGAGCCGCGCCGCTTGACCAGACGCTCGACTGACAGCATGAGCACCATGTCAGCGCAGAGTGCCGGTCCGCGTCATCGGACCAGAGCCGGGACTTCCGCCGGCCCGCCCACCTCAGGTCGCTCCGACCCAGGTCCGATGTGAGGCCACGGTCCGGGTTCCTAGACTCACGAGATGGCACCTGACGGGCGACCGACACGGCGGCCCTGGCTGTCCGCCGTCGCCGTCTCGGTGCCGGTGGCCCTGCTGCTGTGCCTGATGACGGCGGGCACCGTGGGGCCGGCCGGGACGCTCCTGCTGACGGTGATCACCACGACCGCCGTCGCGGCGTTGCTCTGGGCGGTGATCGGCGCTCGTCAGCAACGGCGGGTGTACGAGGACCGGCTGACCGCGTGGGCGGCTGAGCGGGCCGCGGCGGCGGAACGGTTGCGCATCGCCCGTGAGCTTCACGATCTCGTCTCGCACGGCCTGGGCCTGGTCACCGTGCGTGCCGCCACAGCCGCTCGGATGACCGGGCCAACCGGTGAAGCCGAACGGGCGGCCGCCCTGTCCGACATCGAACAGGTCGGTCGGGAGACCACGGCCGAACTGCGGCGGATGCTCGACGTGCTCCGCGCACCCGGCGCCGAGCCCGCTCCCTTGCGGCCGCCCGACACACTCGACGCCCTGCCGGAGATCGTGCGCTCCACGACCGCCGCCGGGATCGTCGCCACTGTCGAGGTGCGGAAGGTCGGTGAGGTGCCACCCGGCGTGCAGCTCGCCGTGTGCGCGATCGTCCGGGAGGGCCTGAGCAACACGGCCCGGCACGCCGGGCCGACCCGCGTGCACGTCACCGTGGATCGCGACGGCGACGCGATCGTGGTGGAGGTACGGGACACCGGTCCACGCCCCGGCTGGCGACCCCGCGCCGGTGCCGGCCACGGCCTGAACGGTCTGCGCGAGCGGGTGAGCATGCTCGACGGCGCCTTGCGCGCCGGCCCGGCCGGGCCGGGCTTTCAGCTCACGGCGCGCCTGCCGGCCGGGCGGTCCGGATGACAGCTGAGTCAGCGGGTCGGTCCACAAGCATCCGGGTGCTCGTCGCGGACGACCAGCCGCTCCTGCGGCACAGCCTCGCCGTGCTCATCGACGGCACCCCGGGCCTCACCGTCGTCGGTCAGGCTGCCACCGGACAGGAGGCCGTGTCGCTCACCCGTGAACGCCGACCCGACGTCGTCCTGATGGACATTCGGATGCCCGACGGTGACGGCATCGAAGCGACCGGACGCATCGCCGCCGCCACCGACCTGAGCGGTACCAGGATCCTCGTGCTCAGCATGTTCGCACTCGACGAGTACGTGGCTGCCGCGCTGCGCGCCGGGGCGCACGGCTTCCTGCTCAAGGACGCCCACCCGGACCAACTCGTCGACGCCATCCGACGGACCCACGCGGGCGAGTCCCTCTTCGCTCCCAGCATTCTCACCCGCTTCGTCGCGCACTACCTGGACCGGCCCGGCCCGCCCGAGGGCCGTAAGATCGACAGGCTCACCGGCCGCGAGACCGAGGTGCTGTCTCTCGTGGCCCGCGGCCTGTCCAACGACGAGATCGCCCGGACACTCACCATCTCGGTCAAGACCGTCAAGACGCACGTCGGCAACCTGCTCGCCAAGCTCGACGCCCGTGATCGAGCCCAGCTCGTCATCGCCGCCTACGAGAACGATCTCGTCGCACCTCGATCCTCTGCCTGATCTTCGCGTCCTGCCTGCCGGATGTCGGCGGCCGTGGCCCGGTCGGACCAGCGCGGGAGCGCGGCTTGCCGGTCGGGCCCCGGCCGGGTTACCTGGAGGCGTGGACCATTCCTGGTTGAGCGCCCCGGCCGTCGACGTCGCCCAGACGGCGCGGGGCCTGCTGGGCTGGGAGCTGTCGGCCAACGGGGTGCGGGTCAGGCTGACCGAGGTCGAGGCGTACGCCGGCACGGGTGTGGATCCCGCCTCGCACGCGCATCGTGGGCCGACGCCCCGCACGACGGTGATGTTCGGCCCGGCGGGGCACGCGTACACCTACTTCGTCTTCGGCATGCACTGGTGTCTCAACGTCGTCTGCGGCGGCGTGGGGGAGGCGGCGGCGGTCCTGCTGCGCGCCGGTGAGGTGGTCGAGGGTGTGGACCTGGCCCGCAAGCGGCGCGGTGAGGTGGCCGACCGGGACCTGGCCCGGGGGCCGGCCCGGCTGGTGGTCGCGCTCGGCGTCGACGCGTCGGCGAACGGCACCCACATGCTCGACGGGACGGGGCCGTTGCTGCTGACGCCGCCGACCCGCCCGGTCGGGGCGTCGGCCGTCTCGGCCGGTCCGCGGGTCGGCGTGGCCGCCGCGCACGACGTGCCCTGGCGCTTCTGGATCACCGGCGACCCGACCGTCAGCCCCTACCGCCGGCACGTGCCACGACGCCGAACCTGACCTGTTGTCCGGTTCCGCCGACGGCGTTGCCGGTCGCGGCCCGGGATGGGACCGGCATGACGGGGGACACTGGTGCGAGGCGGGCTCGCGGAATAGTTGACTCGTCAAATATGTTGTCGGAGGCGTCGGGCACCACCGCCCGGTCGGACGACACGAGGGAGCGGTCATGCAGTTCGGAGTCTTCACCGTCGGCGACGTCACGGTCGACCCGACGAACGGCCGGGAGCCCACCGAGGCCGAACGGATCAAGGCGATGGTCACCATCGCGTTGAAGGCCGAGGAGGTCGGCCTCGACGTCTTCGCCACCGGCGAGCACCACAACCCGCCGTTCGTGCCCTCGTCGCCCACCACCATGCTGGGCTGGATCGCCGCCCGCACCGAGCGGCTGCTGCTGTCCACCGCGACCACGCTGATCACCACCAACGACCCGGTGAAGATCGCCGAGGACTACGCGATGCTCCAGCACCTCGCCGATGGCCGGGTCGACCTGATGATGGGCCGGGGCAACACCGGCCCGGTCTACCCCTGGTTCGGGCAGGACATCCGCAACGGCATCCCGCTCGCCATCGAGAACTACGACCTGCTGCGCCGGTTGTGGCGCGAGGACGTGGTCGACTGGAAGGGCCGGTTCCGCACCCCCTTGCAGTCGTTCACCTCGACGCCGCGCCCGCTCGACGGCGTACCCCCGTTCGTGTGGCACGGCTCCATCCGCAGCCCGGAGATCGCCGAGCAGGCCGCGTACTACGGCGACGGCTTCTTCGCCAACCACATCTTCTGGCCCGCCGAGCACACCCGGCGGATGGTCGGCCTGTACCGGCAGCGCTTCGAGCACTACGGCCACGGCTCCGCCGACCAGGCGATCGTGGGTCTCGGTGGCCAGGTGTTCATGCGCCGTAACTCCCAGGACGCGGTGCGTGAGTTCCGCCCCTACTTCGACAACGCGCCGGTCTACGGCCACGGCCCCTCGCTTGAGGAGTTCACCGCCCAGACCCCGCTGACCGTGGGCAGCCCGCAGCAGGTCATCGACCGTACGCTCGGCTTCCGCGACTACGTGGGTGACTATCAGCGGCAGCTGTTCCTCGTCGACCACGCCGGGCTGCCGTTGAAGACCGTCCTGGAGCAGCTGGATCTCCTCGGCGAGGAGGTCGTGCCGGTGCTGCGGAAGGAGTTCGAGTCGCTGCGGCCGGCGCACGTGCCGCTGGCGCCGACCCACGCCTCGCTGCTGGCCGCCGCCGGTGGTGGCGGTGACAGCACCGTCCACGCCGTCGACGACGTCACCGGCCGGGCACCGGAGGCCGCCCGATGACCGTGCGTACCCTCGCCGTGGTCTCGGCCGGTCTCAGCCAGCCCTCGTCGACCCGGTTGCTGGCCGACCAGCTCGCCGCGGCCACCCGCGACGAGCTGACCCGGCACGGCGAGCAGGTCGAGCTGCGCCCGGTCGAGCTGCGCGAACACGCCCACGACATCGTCAACCACCTGCTCACCGGCTTTCCGGCGGAACCGTTGCGGCGGGTGCTGGACGAGGTCACCGGCGCCGACGGGCTGATCGCCGTCAGCCCGATCTTCAACGCCTCGTACAACGGGCTGTTCAAGGCGTTCTTCGACCTGGTCGACGCCGACGCGCTCGGCGGCCGTGCCGTCCTGATCGGGGCGACCGGCGGCACCGCACGGCACTCCCTGGCGCTGGAGCACGCGCTGCGTCCGATGTTCACCTATCTGCGGGCGGTGGTGGCGCCGACCGCCGTCTTCGCCGCACCGGAGGACTGGTCCGGCGGGACCGTCGACGGTGCGCTGCGCGCCCGGATCGAGCGCGCCGGCCGGGAGCTCGCCGAACTGGTACGGCGCAGCGCCCCGTCCAGCGGACCCGCCGACCCGTTCGCCCTCACCACCAGCTTCGACCAGCTGCTCCCCGGCCGCGACGGCTGATCCCACCGGCCGGGCCGCCACTCGTCGGCGGCCCGGCCGACAGGTGGTCACTGCTCCGGCTGGTACGGATGGGCGATGAGCACCGGGCAACGGGCGTGGTGCACAAGCGTCTGGCTGACCGAGCCGAGCAGCAGCCCGGCGAAGCCACCCCGACCGCGGGATCCGGCCACCACGAGCGCCGCGTCCCCGGTCGCCTCGATCAACGCCTGGTCCGCCTTGGGCGCGACGATCAACCGCTCCCGCACGGTCAGCCCCGGGCGGCTACCGCGCGCCGCCGCACCGGCGGTGGCGAGCAGGGCCTCGGCCTCCCCGGTGTCGTCGCCGTCATCGGCGACGTGCAGCAGCACCAGCGTCCCACCGCGCCGGCCGGCCTCCTCGGCGCCGTACCCGACGGCGAGTTCGGCCGACTCCGAACCGTCCACACCGACCAGCACCGGCCCTTCCGTGGGCAGCGGCCGGTCGGGCGGGCGGATCACCAGCACCGGGCAGTGGCCGTGCGCGGCGACCTGGGTGCCGACCGAGCCGAGCAGCAGCCCGGCGAAGCCGCCCAGGCCCCGGCTGCCCACCACCACCAGCTCCGCCCGCCGGGACTCCTCGACAAGCGTCGCACCCGGTCCGCCGGCCACCTGACGCACCTCGACCGTCAGCCCCGGCCACCGGTCGACCAGCTCGGCGGCGGTCTGTTCGAGCATCTTGCGGCCGTCCTCCGACGCCGCCGGCACACCCACCTCGTACGGGTTGATCGGCACGCCGTAGCCGAGCGGGTGCAGGTATCCGTGTACCAGGTGCAGCGGGCGGGAACGCCACACCGCCGCCTGTGCCGCGTGCTCCGCGGCCACCAGGCTCGGCGGCGATCCGTCCACCCCCACCACGACAGGTCGGGTCATCGTCACTCCATCGGTCGGTCAGGGTTCATTGTCGACGCGTCCCGCCGCCGGTACGCGTCGACACACCACCGGTCAGGTCCCCTCGACCGTACGCAGCTTCCGGACGATCGCCAGCGGGCAGTGGGCGTGGTGCAGCACGGCGTGGCTGACCGAACCGAGCAGCAGCCCACCCAACGCGCCGCGTCCCCGCGCGCCGACCACCACCACCTGGGCGGTGCGGGACTCCTCCACCAGCGCCCGGCCCGGGGAGCCGCGCACCAACCGCCGCCGCACCGGCACCTCCGGATACCGCTCGGACCAGCCGGCCACCGCCTCGGCGAGGACGCGCTCCTCCTCGTCCCGGAAGGCGTCCAGGTCGTAGACCAGGGGCAGGATGTCACCGGGACCGACCGGCGTCGGATAGAGCCAGGCGTGCACCGCGACCAGCTCGGTGCCGCGCCACGCCGCCTCCTCGAAGGCGAACCGGACGGCCTCCTGGGACAGCTCCGAACCGTCGACGCCGACCACCACCGGCCCGTCCGCCCGCGACTCGCCGCGCACCACCAGCACCGGGCCGTCGGCGTGGGCGCTGACCTGGACGGCCACCGAGCCGAGCAGCAGCCCGGCGAAGCCGCCCAGGCCCCGGTTGCCGAGGACGACGAGCGCCGCGTCCCGGGCTTCGGCGAGCAGCATGCTGCTCGCCGACCCGTCGACCACCTCGGCGGTCACCGGCACCTCCGGGGCGACCTTGCCGGCCTCGGCGACGGCGTCGGCGAGGTGCCGCTCGGCCTGGTTGCGCAGCCCACCATCGGCCGGCGCACCCGGCGCGGGACCCAGCGGCACGCCCATCAGCGGCCAGATGAACGCGTGCACGACGCGCAGCGGGCGGTGCCGGTACGCGGCCTCCCGCGCGGCGGCGCGCACCGCGTGCAGGGCGATCTCGGAACCGTCCACGCCCACCACGACGGGGGCGCCGGTGTTGCTGGTCATCACATCTCCTTCTCGACTCCGCTGTCAGCCTCGCGTACCGACGGCGTCAGGGTGGGCAGATCGGTGCCCGACGTACGCCGGGTGAGCCGCAGCGCCAGGCCGGGCAGGACGCTCACCGCGGCACAGGCAAGCAGCTCGGTGACGCCGAGGACCTCGGTGCCGAGCAGCTCCCGCAGCGGTGGCAGCAGCACCCCGGCCACCTGGAGCAGCGCGGAGGCGGCGACCGCGAGCGGCAGCGCCAGGTTGCCCCACCGCTGTCCGGGCGGACGTGGCGCGCGGACCGCCAGCGCCACCCCGAGCTGCGCCAGGCCGAGAACGATGAAGATCACCGACTGCCAGGGCCGGTTCCAGTGGGCGGCGAGCACGCCCGCGCCCAGGGTCACCGCCGCGATCAGTGCACCACCGACCAGGATCTGCCGGCCCAGACCCGCGCCGAGCACCGACTCCTGCGGCGAGCGCGGCACCCGGCGCAGCGAGCCCGGCTCGGCCGGTTCGGCGCCCAGCGCCACCCCGGGCACCCCGTGGGTGAGCAGGTTGATCCAGAGAATCTGGGCCGGCAGCAGCGGTACGGGCAGGCCGAACAACGGCCCGAGCAGCATCACCGCGATCTCGGCCACCCCGCCGGAGAGGGCGTAACGCAGGAACCGGCGGATGTTGTCGTAGATCCGGCGACCCTCACCGATCGCGGCGGTCACGGTGGACAGGTCGTCGTCGACCAGCACCAGATCGGCCGCCTGCCGGGCCACCTCGGTACCGCCACCCATCGCCACCCCGATGTCGGCCCGGCGCAACGCCGGCGCGTCGTTGACGCCGTCGCCGGTCATCGCCACCACATGCCCCCGGGACTGCAACCCGGCGATGATGTCGAGCTTCTGCTCCGGCTGCGTACGCGCGTACACCCGGGTCGCCGGTGGGGCCGCGGCGGGATCACCGTCGTCGCCGCGTACCACCGGGTCGCCCTCGCTCCACAGCCCCAGCTGACCGGCGATGGCCGCCGCGGTGGCCGGATGGTCGCCGGTGACCAGCACCAGCCGCACGCCGGCGTCGGCGAAACCGTCGGCGATGTCCGGCGCCGCGGCGCGCAGCGGATCGCCGACGGCGACCAGACCCAGCGGGCGCAATCCCTCGGGACGCGCGGGATCGGCCGGCGGTGTGTCCAGCACGGCGGCGGCCAACGCCAGCACCCGCAGCCCGGCACCGGCCAGCCGGTGCGCGGCGGCGGTCAGGGCGGCCAACTCGTCGGCGTCGGCGTCGAGCAGCGGCGCGGTGAGCACGTTCTCCGGAGCGCCCTTGCACACCACCAGGTAGCGACGGTCGCAGGAGCGGTGCACCGTGGTCATGCGGCGTAGCTGCTGGTCGAAGGGGTGCTCGGCGACCCGGGGCCAGGCGTTGCGGGTGGTCTGCGGATCCAGGCCGCAGCGGGCCGCGAAGGCCACCAGGGCCGCCTCCAGCGGATCGCCCACCGCACCCCAGCGGGGTCGCTGCTCGGTCGGCGGGGCGAGGGTCGCGTCGTTGCAGAGCAGCCCCGCCCGGGCCAGCCGACGCAGCTCGTCCGGCACCGCCACCGGCGCGCCGTCGCGGTGCACCGTGCCGTGCGGGGCGTACCCGCTGCCGGTGACACCGAACAGGGCGCCGTCGCCGGTGACCGCCGACTGCACGGCCATCCGTCCCTCGGTCAGGGTGCCGGTCTTGTCGGAGGCGATCACGGTGACCGAGCCGAGCGTCTCCACCGCGTGCAGCCGGCGGGGGATCGCCCGGGCCGCCGCCATCCGACGTGCCCCCAGCGCCAGCGCCAGTGTCACCACCGCCGGTAGCGACTCCGGCACCGCGGCGACCACCAGGCTCACCGCGGTGACCGCCATCTCCACCAGGGGACGACCACTGACCACGCCGACGGCGAAGACCAGCCCGGACAGCAGCACGGCGACGCCGCCGAGGATCCGGCCGAGCGAGGCGAGCCGGCGTTGCAACGGTGTCGCCGTCGGCCGGGTGCTGGCCGCCAGGGTGGCGATCCGGCCCAGCGCACTGGTCGCGCCGGTGCGCACCGCCGTGCCGACGGCCCGACCGGTGGTCACCACCGTGCCGGCGCTGGCCTCCTCGCCCGCCGCCCGGGGCACCGGCACCGATTCGCCGGTCAACGCCGACTCGTCCAGGTGCAGCCGGCTCGCGTCGTGCAGCAGCAGGTCGGCCGGGACCACGTCGCCGGCCTCGACCCGGACCAGGTCGCCCCGGACCAGTTCGGTGGCGGGCAGCACCGCGTCCCGGCCGTCCCGCACCACCCGGGCGGTCGGTGCGGCGAGCTGGTCGAGCGCGGCGATGGCCCGGTCGGCGCGTACCTCCTGCACCACCCCGATCGCCGTGTTCACGGCGACCACGAGCAGGATCACCACGGTGTCGGGGTAGTCCCGCAGCACCGTGGTGACCACGGCGGCGGCCAGCAGCAGGGCGACCAGGGGATCGGAGAGCTGATGCAGGACCCGGGTCGCCAGATGCCGGCGGGGCGGTGTCGCGGCGGCGTTGGGGCCGTCGGCCTGTAGCCGCCGGGCGGCCTCGGTCGAGCTGAGCCCGGTGGCGGGTGCCGTCACGACGATGCTCGCCCCGCGTACGTCACCGTCCGCGACCTGGACCTGTCCGGTCACCGTCCGCTCCGCCCTGTGCGTCGGGCGCACCCCGACGGCCCGCCCCTTCGACACCAGCCTCGCCGCATCCGGCGCCGCCCGGCAGGGGCGATCCGCCCGCGCGCCCCGGGACCAACGGCCCTGCCGACCCGTCCCACGTCGGTGACGTCGGCCCGCTGCCCGCCCGTCGGGGCCGGATGCCGACGGCCCCGACGTCGTTCCTGATCCGAGCGACATCGCTGACGGTGCTGCCTCCGTCCGAGGATCCGAGGATCCGAGGAGGAGACAGCACCATCACCGAAGTGATCGCCAGAGGCCGCCGTCAGCGTTCGACGACCAGTCGGTGGGCCCGGAGCAGGCGGGCCCACCAGGGGCGGGCGGCGCGCGGCGGCGGTGTCCGTACGCCGCGGAAGCTGACCCAGCCGCCCGGTCCCATGCTCAGCCGACCGACGGCGGGTGGTCGCCGCCGGCCCAGGGCCGTGACGCCGGCGGTGACCAGCCCGACGGTCAACACTCCGGCCGCGGCGACCAGCAGCCGGTCCGGATCGGGCAGCGGCCGGTACCGGACGTGCCCGCCGGTGGCGACGAACACGCCGACCGGACGTCCGTCGCGGATCACCGGCACCAGAGCGGCCGGCGACGTGCCGGGCAACTCCAGCACCGGCCCGACCGACAGCGGCACCGCCGGCTGCTGCGCCGTTTCCGCGACCGGTCGGGGCTGGGCCAGCGGCACCGACCCGGTGGCATTGAAGATGGCGGTCATCTCAGGCACCTCCTATCGGGCGTCGGAGCCGACGCAGTCCGGCGCCACCGCGGCCCGGCCGGCGGCCAGGCGGGCGATCGGCACCCGGTACGGCGAGCAGGAGACGTAGTCCAGTCCGGCCTCGGCGAAGAACTCCACCGACTCCGGGTCACCGCCGTGCTCGCCGCAGACCCCGACCGTCAGCCCGGGTCGCGCCGCGCGGCCCTCGGCCACCGCCAGGCGGACCAGCCGGCCCACCCCGGCGACGTCGACGGTCTCGAACGGTGACGCCTCGACGATGCCCCGCTCCAGGTAGTCACCGAGGAACGAGCCCTCCCCGTCGTCCCGGGAGAACGCCCACGTGGTCTGGGTCAGGTCGTTGGTGCCCAGGGAGAAGAACTCCGCCTCACCCGCGATCGCCCCGGCGGTCAGCGCCGCGCGCGGTGTCTCGACCATCGTGCCGACCGGGATCGGCGGCGCACCCGGCACGGTGGCCAGCACGTCGGCCACCTCGGCCCGCACGGCGGCCAGCTCGTGCACGTCGACGACCAGCGGCACCATGATCTCCGGGCGCGGGTCGCCGCCCTCGGCCACCCGCCGCGCCGCCGCCTCCGCCACGGCCCGGACCTGCATCGCGAACAGGCCCGGCACCACCAGACCCAGGCGGACCCCACGCAGGCCCAGCATCGGGTTGCTCTCCTGCATCCGGCGGACGGCGGCCAGCAGCACCGCGTCGCGACCCGGGTGCTGCCCGAGCGCCTCCGCCCGGGCCACCCGCGCGGCCAGTTCGGGCAACGGGGGCAGGAACTCGTGCAACGGCGGGTCGAGCAGCCGGATGGTCACCGGCAGGCCGTCCATCTCCGCGAGGATCGCGACGAAGTCCTCCCGCTGCAACGGCAGCAGCTCCGCCAGCGCGGCGTGGACCTCGTCCAGCCCGTCGGCCAGGATCAACCGCTCCACCAGGGCCCGGCGGGCACCGAGGAACATGTGCTCGGTCCGGCACAGCCCGACGCCGTCCGCGCCGAGCGCCCGCGCCCGCGTCGCGTCGGCGGGAGTGTCGGCGTTGGCGCGTACGCCGAGCCGGCGCACCGAGTCCGCGTGCCGCAGCAGCCGGTCCACCGCCGAGACCAGCCGGTCGGTCTCCGGCGCCAGTTCACCGGCGAGGTAGCGGGTCACCGGGGAGGGCCGTACCGGCACCTCGCCGAGATAGATCCGCCCGGTGGTGCCGTCGATGGAGACGAGGTCACCGGCCCGGACAGTGGTGTCGCCGACCCGGAACTCGCCGCGCTCCGGGTCGATCTGCAGCGCCTCCACCCCACAGACGCAGGTACGCCCCATGCCCCGGGCGACCACGGCGGCGTGCGAGGTCTTGCCGCCCCGGGCGGTGAGGATCCCGGCGGCGGCGATCATGCCGGGCAGGTCGTCCGGGTTGGTCTCCCGGCGGACCAGGATCACCGGCCCGTCCGCCGCGGTGGCGGCGGCGTTGTCGAAGACCACCCGGCCGGCGGCGGCCCCGGGCGAGGCACCGACGCCCGTGGCGAGCGGCTCGGGCGTGGCCTGCGGGTCGAAGGTGGGGAACATCAGCTGGGCCAGTTGCGCCCCACTGACCCGGGTCAACGCCTCGTCCCAGCTGATCAGCCCCTCGTCGGCCAGTTGCGCGGCGATCACGAACGCCGCCGCCGCGGTGCGCTTGCCGACCCGGGTCTGCAACATCCACAACCGGCCCCGTTCGATGGTGAACTCCACGTCGCACAGATCCCGGTAGTGCCGTTCCAGCGTCGTCATGATCCCGGTCAGCCGCCGGTAGCTGGCCGGGTCGAGCCGGGACAACTCGTCCAGCCCGACCGTGTTGCGGACCCCGGCCACCACGTCCTCGCCCTGGGCGTCGGACAGGTAGTCGCCGTACACACCGGGTGCGCCGGTGGCCGGATCGCGGGTGAACGCCACCCCGGTACCCGAGTCCGGGCCCAGGTTGCCGAAGACCATCGCCATCACGTTGACCGCCGTGCCCAGGTCGTCGGAGATGTGCTCGCGGCGTCGGTAGAGCACCGCCCGGGCGGCGTTCCACGACTCGAAGACCGCCCGGATCGCCAGGTACAGCTGCTCGTGCGGGGCCTGCGGGAACTCGTGACCGACCCGGTCGGCGAACACCTTCTTGTACGTCTCGACCAGGCCGTGCAACTGCTCCGCGGTCGGGCCGTCCGGCCCGGCGGTGGCCCGCAACGCGTCCAGTTCCCGGTCGAACTCCTCGGCCGGCACGCCGTGCACCGTCCGACCGAACATCTGGATCAACCGTCGGTACGAGTCCCAGGCGAACCGCTCGTCGCCGCTGATCCGGGCCAGGCCGGTCACGGTGGCGTCGTTGAGCCCGATGTCCAGGATCGTCTCCATCATCCCGGGCATCGAGTAGCGCCCGCCGGAACGGACGGCCAGCAGCAGCGGCTCGGCCGGGTCGCCGAGCCGCCGGCCCAGTCGCACCTCGACCTCCCGCAGATGAGCGTTCACCTCGTCGAACAGCCCGTCGGGCACCGCCTTGTCGGCGAGGTACGCCCGGCAGGCGTCGGTGCTGACGGTGAAGCCGGGCGGCACCGGCAGCCCGAGCCGGGTCATCTCGGCGAGGTTGGCGCCCTTGCCGCCGAGCAGGCCGGCCATCTCTCGGCCACCCTCGATGAAGTCGTACACGTACCTGGTCATGACCCGGCCTCCACTTCGCCGTCGATGCCTCTGCCTCGTTGGTAGCAACACCGCCGCCGGCGTGGTCAGGGCCGAAAGCCGATCCGAACCGGGCCGGTGGTCCCCACCCGGACCGCGTATGGTCGGCCGGTGACCGATGACCTGCGGCTACGCCCGGTGCGCGAGGACGACCTGGTGGAGTTCTTCACGCACCAGCTCGACCCGGAGGCCGGCCGGATGGCCGCGTTCGGCGCTGCGGACCCGACGGACCGGCGGGCGTTCGCCGCGCACTGGGTCCGCATCCTCACCGGCCCGGACAACCTGGCCCGCACGGTGACCGTCGACGGCACGGTGGTCGGTCACGTGCTGGCCTTCCCGGTCGGCGACGAGTTCGAGGTCAGCTACTGGATCGACCGGGCGTACTGGGGCCGTGGCTACGCCACCCGCGCCCTGACCGCGCTGCTGCGGGAGGTCACCCGCCGGCCACTGTTCGCGCGGACGGCCACCGACAACGCCGCGTCGCTGGCGGTGCTGCGCCGCTGCGGCTTCGTCGTCCGGGGAACCGACCGCGCGTACGCCCCGGGTCGCGGTCACGACGTCGACGAGTACGTCCTGGAACTACCGGCCGTACCCGACACCGACCCGGCGTGATTCGCCCCTGGCACCCGGGCTGACCAGGGCAGCGACTACCCTCGCGGGGTGAACTGGCTGGAACTGGTCGGCTGGGCCGGCTCCGCGTTGCTGGTCTGGTCGTTGCTGCAGACGCGCATTCTGCGGCTGCGCGCCCTCAACCTGGTCGGCTGTGCCGTCCTGATCGGCTACAACGCCACGATCCGGGTGTGGCCCATGGTCGGGCTGAACGTGGTGCTGGCCGTGATCAACATCTGGTATCTGCGGCGGTTGCTCACCACCCGCCACGACGAGCAGACCTACCAGGTGGTGGAGGTGGGTGCCGACGACGCGTTCCTGGCCCACACGCTGCGGGTGCACGCCGCCGACATCGCCCGGTTCAACCCGGGTTTCCGTCCGGACCGGCCGGTCGGCCGTTCGGCCTTCCTGGTGGTACGCGCCGACGAGGTCGTCGGTGTGGTACTGGTCCGCGACGCCGGCGACGGGGTGGCCCAGGTCGACCTGGACTACGTCACCCCGCCGTTTCGTGACTTCACCCCCGGCGAGTTCGTCTACCGGCGCAGCAGCCTGTTCACCGACCGGGGGTTCCGCCAGGTGCTGAGCCCGCCGGGCATGATCGCCCCGTACTACCACCGCCTCGGGTTCCGCCGCGCGGGGGAGTCGTACGTGCTGGACCTGCCGGCGCCGGCGCTGCCACAGAGCTGAGCGCGCCCCGGCCCCACCTGGTGATGATTCACCGCCGGAGCGAGTGGGCATAGGCTCCGCTACGTCGGCGGGGCCGCCACCGGCGGCGCCACCCGGCGCGGTCCAGCGAGGGAGAACCAGGCGTGCAGAGCTACTGGAGCCAGCTGGCCCTGGTCGCGGTCCTGATCGTGGTGAACGCGATCTTCGCCGGCAGCGAGCTGGCGTTGGTGTCGCTGCGCGACAGCCAGGTCCAGCGACTGGAACGCAGTGGACGCACCGGTCGGGTGCTGGCCCGGCTGGCCCGCGACCCGAACCGCTTCCTGGCCACCATCCAGATCGGCATCACGCTTGCCGGGTTCCTCGCCTCGGCCGCCGCCGCGGTGTCGCTGGCCAAGCCGCTGGTTCCGCTGCTGGACGGCGTCTTCGGCCGGGCCGCCGGCCCGATCTCCGTGGTGCTCGTCACGCTGGTGCTGACCTTCGTCACCCTGGTCTTCGGTGAGTTGGCCCCGAAACGGATCGCCATGCAGGTTCCGGAGCGGTGGGCGCTGCTCGTCGCCCGCCCGCTGGATCTGCTCGCCGGCTTCACCCGGCCGGTCGTCTGGGTGCTCGGCGCCACGAGCGACCTGGTGGTACGGCTGGTCGGCCTGGACCCGAAGCCCGAGCGGGACGAGATCAGTCCGGACGAGCTGCGGGACATCGTGGCCGGCCACCACGGCTTCACCAAGGAGCAGCAGACCATCATCGCCGGAGCGGTGGAGATCGCCGAGCGCAGGCTGCGGGCGGTGCTGGTGCCGCGGCTGCGGGTCTTCTGCCTGGACAGCGGCACCACCGCGGAGGCCGCCCGACTCGTGCTTGCCGCCTCCGGGCACTCCCGCGCGCCGGTGGTACGCCACGGCGGCCTGGACGACTCGGTGGGCGTCATCCACCTGCGGGACCTGGTCGGCGTCGGCGACGATCAGCCGGTCGACGAGTACGCCCGCCCGCCGCTGCTGCTGCCGGACTCGGTGCCGGTGGTCGACGCGCTGCGCCGGTTCAAGGCCGAACGCCAGCACATGGCCCTGGTCGTCGACGAGCGCGGCGCCGTCGAGGGCATCGTCACCCTGGAGGACATCCTGGAGGAGATCGTCGGGGAGATCTACGACGAGACCGACCGGGATGTCGGTGCGGTCCGCACCGACGACGACGGGGCACTGCTGCTGCCGGGCACCTTCCCCGTCCACGACCTGCCCGACATCGGGGTGGAGCTGCCCGGACGGCCGGACGGCGACTACACCACCGTGGCCGGGCTGCTGCTGGCCGGTCTCGGCCGGATCCCGCACGCCGGGGAGCAGCTCACCGTCGACGGCTGGCGGCTGGAGGTGACGGTCGCCGACGACCGGGCGGTCTCCGGTGTCCGGCTGCGCCGTACCGCAACGGGATCCGCGGACCCGGACGCCGCCGAGACAACCGGGCGGGCGCCGGACGAACCCGACGCGCAGCCGGACGACGCGGCGGTGCCGCCGGCCGACTCGCCGTCGGTGCTGGACGGCACCCGGCGCTGAGCACCGGGCGAACGGGCCCGACCGCGCGGGCCGCCGGCGTAGCCCCGCACGCCTGCTCACGCCGGCTCCGGGCCAGCGTCGCGCGGCCGACCCGGATCGGGCGGCCCAGGCAGCGGCGGGTCCAACCGCACCCGGTGCACCGGCACCTGCCAGGTGCTGCGAGCGAGCAGGCGGGCCAGCGCGCGGATCGCCCAGGGGCCGGACGGGTGCCGTTGCGGACCGATCAGCCGGCCACTCAACCGGCCGTACCAGTGTCGGGTGACGACCAGGTCGGTCAGCCGCAGCGGGCCGTCGGCGGGGCCACGCAGCACGAGGTCCACCACCCGACCCAGGCGCCGGCCCTGAGGGTCGTACGCGGTACGCCCCAGCAGGTCACCCGCTCGCACGGTGCGCTCCCGGAATCCGGTCGATCACGTGCCGGCGCAGCCACTGCTCCACCGGCGAGGTGGGCAGTTCGTCGGCCCGCACCCGCAGCCACACCGCACTGTCGACCCGTTCGACGAGCGGGTACGGGATGCGTAGCGGCGCCATCGGCCGGTCCGTGACGAACCGCTCGGCGGTCAGCACCAGCATCCGGCCGAGGCGACCGCCGACCCGCTGCCCGAGCGCGCCCGGCCCGCTCAGCAACGACCGCAGGTACGGCACCCCGTCCGCGTCGAGCGCGAACTCCACGTCGTCGACCTTGCCGACCAGCCGCCCGTCCCGGTCGACCAGTTGCCGGTCGAGCAGTTCCTGGCTGACCTGGATCCTCACTGGCCCATCCTCGTACCGATCGCCAGCGGCACGGCGACGATCGAGGCCGCGAGGATGACCAGCAACAGCACCGCGCCCAGCAGGTTGAGGGCTCGGCCGTTGACCCGGTCACCGAGGTAGGTGCGGTCGTTGGCGACCACCAGGATCGGCAGGTAGGTCAGCGGCAACGCCACCGCGCTGATGATCAGCATGTATTCGGTGAGGGTCACCGGGTCGACCGTGGTGAGCAGCGCGAGCACCCCGAGCAGCACGCTGACCAGCAGCACCGTGTGGAAGCGGGCCGCCTCGTGCGGGCTCACCCGTTTACCCCACTGCCAGCCGAAGTACTGCGCGGCGGCGTACGCGGCGGACAGACCGGTCTCCAACGCGGCGCCGAAGGTGACCGCGAAGAACGCCAGCGCGGCCACGGCCAGGCCGACCGAGCCGAAGGCCAGCACCACCGGATGCGCGACCTGGTCGAGACCGTCCACCGACAGGCCGGCGGGGCGCAGCACCACCGTCGCCGTGGCCATCAGGGACAGCGCGAGGAAGCCGCCGACCGGAAAGCCGACGAGCACGCTGAAGCGGGCGTCGGCCAGGTCGGTGGCGCTCCACCGTTCCTCGACCCCGCCGGAGGAGAAGAAGAAGACCTCGTACGGGCTGACCGTCGAGGCGAACAGCGCCACCGCGACGAACCAGTACGCCCCCCACCCCTGACCCGAGTCCCCAGGTGTCACCGCACCGCGGCCGAGCGCCGCCCAGTCGGTCGGCAGCCAGAACAGGGCGACGGCGAACACCACCAGGGCGAGCCCGGCCAGCCCGAAGACCCGTTCCATCACCGGGAACCGCATCCGCCACAGCACCAGCCAGACCGCGATCCCGGCGACCGGCACCCAGAGCAGGTACGGCACGCCGGTGGCCAGCCGCAACGCCAGCGCCACCCCGCCCAGTTCGGCGGCCAGGGTGATCACCGTGACCAGGTACGACGCCACCAGGTTGAGCAGTGCCATCCGCGCGCCGAGCCGCTCCCGGACCAGGTCGAACACCGCCCGCCCGGTCACCGCCGCGATCCGTCCGGCCATTTCCGCGTACGCGCAGATGGCGACGACCCCGAGCAGCAGCACCCAGGTGTGCGCCATGCCGAAGCGGGCCCCGGCCTGGCCGGCGGCGACCAGGTCGCCGATGTCGACGAAGCCGCCGACCGCGGACAGGATGCCGAGCGTGGCGGCGAGAAGCTTCCTCACGTCGGCGGTACGGGCTCGGTCATCGTCGCGACGATAACGCCACCAAAGCCGCCATCTACCCGAAACCGCCCTCAGCGCTGCTCAGGTACGGCGGCAAGGACGAGCGGCGGTCCGCTGTGCGCAGTGTCCCTGCCGACGGTGTGCGGCCCGCTCGGCGATCCGGCCGCCCTGGTCGGGCGTGGCTCCTGTCAGTCCGCGGCCGGGTAGAGGTTCTGGAGGCGGACCTGGCCCCGGGCGACCAGCCGCCCGTCCGCGTCCGCGATCTCCACCTGCCACAGCTGCTGGCTCCGCCCCCGGTGCACCGGGGTGCCGACCGCGACCAACTCACCCTCGCCCACGGCCCGCAGGAAATCGGTCTGGTTGGACACGCCGACCACCCGCCCGCGCTCACCCAACCAGACACCGGCGCCCAGGCTCGCCGCCGTCTCCACCACCGAGCAGTGGACCCCGCCGTGCAGGATGCCGTACGGCTGGTGCAACTCCGGGCGGACCCGCCAGCGGATCGTGACCCGGTCCCCGCTGATCTCGTCCAACTCCAGTCCGAGCAGGGCGAAGAAGCCACCCGACATCGTCGACACGTCCACGGCCACCTCCATGATCTTGGACTGGTCAGCCTAGTGCCGCTGCCCGTCGCCGGAACCCGGTAGGGCCGGACCGGGCTGATGGGGGACAATCGGTGACCGTGACCGACAGCACCCTCCCGCCGGCCCGGCGGGACTCCCTGACCGATGACCTGCGCTGGCGGGGTCTGCTCCAGGACTCCACCGACCCGGACGAGCTGCGCGCGCTGCTCGACGGCCCGGGAGCCGCCTTCTACGTGGGCTTCGACCCGACCGCGCCGAGCCTGCACGTCGGCCACCTGATGCAGGTCACCACCGCCCGTCGCCTCCAACTCGCCGGGCACCGGCCACTGCTGCTGGTCGGGGGCGCCACCGGGCAGATCGGTGATCCGAAGGAGAGCGCGGAACGGACCCTCAACCCGCCGGAGGTCGTGGCGAGCTGGGTCCAGCGGATCCGTGACCAGCTCGCGCCCTTCGTGTCGTACACCGGGGACCATGCCGCCCGCCTGGTCAACAACCTGGACTGGACCGGCGAGATGTCGGTGGTGGAGTTCCTGCGTGACGTGGGCAAGCACTTCCCGGTGAACCGGATGCTGGCCCGTGAGGTGGTCCGGGCCCGGCTGGAGAGCGGCATCAGCTTCACCGAGTTCAGCTACCAGCTGCTCCAGGCCAACGACTTCTTCGAGCTGCACCGACGGCACGGCTGCCAGCTCCAGTTCGGTGGTTCGGACCAGTGGGGCAACATCACCGCCGGAGTCGACTACGTCCGGCGGCGCGGGCTCGGGCCGGTCCAGGCGTTCACCACCCCGCTGGTGACCAGGTCGGACGGCTCGAAGTTCGGCAAGACCGAGGGCGGCGCGATCTGGCTCGATCCCGAGATGACCAGCCCGTACGCCTTCTACCAGTTCTGGATCAACGTCGACGACCGGGACGTGGGCCGCTACCTGCGCTACTTCAGCTTCCGCAGCCGGGAGGAACTGGAGGAGTTGGAGAAGGAGACGGCGGAGCGCCCGGCGTCCCGGGCCGCCCAGCGCGCTCTCGCCGAGGAGTTGACCACCCTGGTGCACGGCGAGCGGGAGATGGCTCAGGTGGTCGCGGCCAGTCAGGCACTCTTCGGCCGGGGCTCACTCGACGAGCTGTCGGCGGTGACGCTGCGCGCCGCCCTCACCGAGGCCGGACTGGTACGCCTGGACGACCTGCCGGACGTGGCCACCCTGTTCAAGGAGTCCGGCCTGGTGCCGAGCATGAAGGAGGCCCGGCGGGTGATCGCCGAGGGTGGCGCCTACGTCAACAACATCCGCGTCGTCGCGGCGGACGCTGTGGTCTCGCCGGCGGATCTGCTGCACGACAGGTACCTCGTGCTCCGGCGGGGCAAGCGTTCCTTCGCCGGGGTGGAGGTCGGGTCCTGACCCTGCCCGGCCAGGTGTGACGCGGGACGCGTCCGGCGGATTTGACGATCAATCCGCCGGACGCGTAACTTTCTCTCTGCCAGCGCGGAACGGACGAACGGGGCGAAAGCCTCAGGCCGGAGCGCAGGTAGACCTTTCGGGCCAAGAGCTACGGCCAGGTGTTCGAACCGGGTGGTGCCCCAGATTCGCCGGGAGGCGGATTTGGCGGGGCGAAACCGACCGGGTATGGTTGACGACCGGCAGGGCCCCAGGCGCGCTCGCGGGAGACCGCAGCGGCTGGCCTGCCACAACCACGACAGGAACGGCGAGAGCCGGCTTGCTCGTGGTGCCCGGAGAAATGGGTGGAAGTTGCGACAGACCGGTGCAAGCCGGTTTGACACGACAGAAACCACCG
>NZ_JBAGKI010000092.1:0-20583 GCF_036689795.1 Micromonospora palythoicola
TCGTGCCCGCGGGGGCGGCCCCCCCCCCCCCCCCGCCCCCCCCCCCTCCATCTCGATCCGGAGCGGGCCCGCTCGGTTCCGCCGCGGGGGTAGTGCGACGAACGGATGACGGTTACTGCCCGGCACCGTGACGTTCCGACCCCGCGGGCAGCCGCGGGGTTTGCTGTCGGGAGGTTCGGGTAGCGGGCCAGCCAGGGCACCCGACCGCTGTACTACCACCGGGGAGGACTACACCGTGACGGTCCGATCGCGCTGGGTGGCACTGTTGGCTGGCGGAGCGATGCTGATCGCCACCGCCGGCTGCACGGCCGCCGACGACGAAGGAGCGGCTGCGGCGCCGACCGCCGCGTCGTCGGCCGCGCCCGCACCGGCAGCAGCCGATCTGCCACAGATCGTCGCCCGACTGCAGCCCTCGGTCGTCACCGTTCGGGCCGGGCAGGGTCTCGGCTCCGGGGTCGTGTTCCGGGAGGGTGGGCTGATCCTCACCAACGAGCACGTCGTTGGCGAGGAGGAGAACGTGGAGGTCGCCCTCGCCGACGGCACCCGCGTACCGGCCCGGGTGGTCGCCGCCGACGCCGTCACCGATCTCGCCGTGCTCCGCGCGGAGCGCGCCGACCTGCCGCCCGCGCCGTTCCACACCGAGCTTCCGCCACCGGGTGAGCCGGTCCTCGCGCTCGGCAGCCCACTGGGCTTCCTCAACAGCGTCACCGCCGGCATCGTCTCCGGCGTCGGTCGGGAGATCCCCGGTTCGGCGGGTCAGGGCAACGCCCTGGTCGACCTGATCCAGACCGACGCGGCGATCTCACCCGGCAACTCGGGCGGCGCGCTCGCCGACTACTCGGGCCGGGTCATCGGCATCAACGACGCCTACCTGCCGCCGCAGACCGGCGCGGTGTCAATCGGCTTCGCGATTCCCGCCGCCACCGCCCTGGACATCGCCGACGATCTCCTCGACGACGGCCGGGTCACCCAGCCGTACCTCGGGGTGGCAGTGGCGCGCCTGACCCCCCAGATCGCCCGGTCGCTTAATGCCCCCACCGACCGGGGGGTCCTGGTTCGCGACGTCGACGGGAACGGTCCGTCGGCTGCCGCCGGTCTGCGGCCCGGGGACATCGTCACGCAGGTGGCCGGTGAGCGCATCGACACGCTGGAGGCGTTCATCGGTGCGTTGCGGTCGGTCGAGCCCGGCCAGCCCGTGTCGATGACCTACCTGCGCGGCGGCGACACCCGGCAGATCAGGGTCACGCCGACCGCCGCCACTCGCTGAGGTCGCACGGCTCTGGTGGCCCTCGGCAGCCGCTCCCGCAACTCCTGCGGATACGGCTTCGCTCCTGCCATCTCGCGATCCTTACCGAAGTGCCGTCAGATCAACACCCCGGGCTGAGGCCTGGCGCCGCTTCCCACCCCCGGAGGGGCGGTGCCGGCCCGGGGGGGTGGGAAGCGGTGGCGATGTGACACCGAGGTGTGGCCTACGGTGCAGCGTTCCGAACGAAAGAGGCACCCCCGTTGGTAGCCCCGCCCTATCGCCCGGGTCCCGCTCGCTGCTCCAGTTTGCGATCAACGAACAGTTGGGATGTTGACCGCTGGTGCCAGGAGGTTGCACTTCGGTGCCGTCTTGTACGGACCACGGCGCGGTCACAGCTCAGCAGCCGCGCCCGCCGAGGAGGCACCAGACTCGAAACCCTCCGCCGGGCGGCGGGTAGCCGAGGTCGGCCCGTGAACTAACGGTGCAGGTCGCGGTACTCCTGGGGCGACATGCCGAAAGTGTTCTTGAAGAGGCGACTGAAATGCGCGTAGGCCGGGAATCCCCAACGAGCCGCGATTCTGTGGACCGGCCGATCGGCGAGCAACGGATTGATCAAATCCCGCTGGCACCGAGCCAGTCGCCGGTGCCGAATCAGTTCCGCCACGGTGTGCTGCTCGGACGCGAAGAGCCGGTGGAGCATACGCAGCGAAACGTGGTGCGCAGCGGCGACGGAACGGGGGGTCAGGTCAGTGCAGCCAAGGTTCTTCTCGACGAAGGCTTCGATCTCGGTACGCAGCGTACGTTCCCGGACCTCGGCCGGCAGCAGCTCTTGAACAGCCAAGCGCTGAGCCAGGGCGCTGGCCGCGAGGTCGAGCGCTATCGCGCCTAACGTCACCGCCTGACTCGGGGCGAACTCTTCGGGGCGCGTCGCCACGCGGTGGACGAATTGAGCAAGCAGAGCGGCCATACCTGTGTCCGAACTGATCGAGCTTGCGAGGAGCGCGCGCACCTTGTCCGGGTGCAACGGCAACGCCTGATGGGGGATGACCAGAGAGATGGAGCTCGCAAGCGTCGACCCCGACGCGTAGTGGGTGCCAGTGAACGGCTTGCTGTTGTCCAGCAGGGTGAACGACGCCTGCGGCACGGAGGACTGGGTGCGCTCCTGGTGCGCGACGCTTTCCCCCGTGGTCATCAGCACCAGTTGGTAGGTGTCGGGCTGCGACCGCCTGACCAGCCGTGGCGAACGGATGGTGTCCAGGGTTGGGTAGCGCAACTCAGCCAGCAGGACGGTTCCCAGGGATACCCGCCTGGCCAAGGCCTTGAAGTCGGCGAGGTGCGGGCTCTTGACGTAGGTCGGAGCGGCTTCGCGAGCAATGACCTCGTACCAGCGCTCGAAACGTTCGCTCGGTGGAAGCACGGACGTGTCGAGCACCTCGCACGGCAGCAACGGATTGACCTCCACCCATCCTCTGAGCCGAGTCCGGGATGTTACCGATGATCACCTCGTCTCGCAGAGCCGCATCCGCGGCGGCGCGTCAGCGGGCCTGCCGCCTTGCCGACGGGAATGCCTCGGCCCTTCGCGCCACCCTGTTGCGGTGCGGGCTTGCTGGCGCCCTCGACTCAAGTTCGGTCATCCGCCGGACCGCCGTCCACCTCAGACAAATCCGGAGTTATCGATAGAACCGAAAGTTGATCATGCAGGGCCCCTGCTGCGGGGACCTGCCTGGCCATACGCTCGGAGGACAACAGCTCGTGGAGGTGCTCATGCCTGAGGCGAAACCCGCCGGCCGCGCCAGGACCATTCCCCTGCGCGACACACTGCCGCGTATGCTCCGGGACCCGCTCGCGGCTCTTGTCCACTTCGGAAGCGAGTCCGGCGGTGAGGTCGTGCGCCTCAACCTAGGCACGATGCGCCCCTACCTGGTCACCCACCCCGAGCACCTACAGCAGATCCTGCGTGACAGGACCACCTACATCCGCGACGGTGAGAGCATGCTCTGGCGTTCGATCCGCCGGGTGGTCGGGGAGGCGATCCTCGTCACCGAGGGAGAGGTGTGGGAGTCGAGCCGGGACACCCTGCAACCGCTGTTCACCAAACAGCGGGTCGAGCGGCTGGTCGACCAGATGGCGGTCGCCATCGCCGAGGCGATCGACGCGCTGGGTGAGCCGGCTCGACAGGGTGCGGCTGTTGACGCGATGACCCTGATGTCGCGGATCGTGTGTCAGGCCACAACCCGCGTACTTTTCGGGCGGAAGATTCCCGTGAGCGACGCGCTGGAGATTTTCGGCCACCTGGGGACGATCACCCGGACGATGGTGGTTCGTCTGCTCGCGCCCGGCGTGCCCTACTGGATTCCCCTGCCCGGTGACAGGGCATTCCGCAAGGCTGTCGCGGCCATCGACGCGCTGGTCCTACCGATCATCCGCAAGGAGCGCGCGAACCCGGGCGACGGCGACGACATCATCGCTACGCTGTGTCGCCCAAGGGCCAACGGACTTCAGGTCAGCGAGGAGCAGGTCCGCAGCGACGTGGTCGCGATGTTCAGTACGGCCACCGAGACCACGATCGGTGTCCTGTCCTGGCTTTGGCCGGTCCTTGAGAAGTACCCCGAGGTTGCCGACCGGCTGTACGCCGAAGTCGACGAGGTGGTCGGGCGTGGGCCGGTACAGCGGGCACACATCCCACGGATGGGCTACACCCGGATGGTCCTGGACGAGATGCTGCGTCTCTGGCCGGCCGGCTGGAACATCCCACGAACAGCGGTCGAGCAGCAGGTCCTTGGTCGGGTCCGGATCGAGGCCGGAGCAACCATCCTGGTCAGCCCGTACGCGACCCAGCGGATGGAACAGTTCTGGGATCGCCCTGAAGCATTCGACCCGGAAAGGTTCGCCCCCGACCGCCCGAGGCGGGAGCACCGCTACAGCTACTTCCCCTTCGGAGGAGGCCCGCACCAGTGCGTCGGCCAGCACCTCTTCCTCCTTGAGGCCCCGATCATCATCGCCACGCTGCTGAGCCGGTACCGGTTCCAACTCGGGGAGCCGGCGGACCTCAAAGCGCGGCTCGGTGCCTCACTGCGGCCGCGGCCGAACACGCTCACACTGCTGCCGCGGCACGACCACTCCTCAGTCTCGTGACACCCAGCCCGCATGTCCCGGTCGCCATGGGCGACGCGCTCACTGTCGAAGAGCAGGCACGAGTTTGCGCGCTGGCCGTCACTCTCGATCGCGACCTGCACGAGGTCGTGACGCGCCATCAGAACCTGTTCGCGGCGCGACCCTTCGACGCGGCTCTCATCAGCGGCATCGCGATGTCAGTAGCGTTCACCGCCCCCGAGTACGCGGGCGACCAACTGAGGCTGACAGCTCGGACCGTGCTGTGGGTGTTCGCGGCGGACTGGCAGTTCGACCACCTCGCGCAGACGGACGACGAGGTCCGGGCGCTCGTCGCCAGCTGCCTCTCAGCCGCCAACGGCGATCCGTGCGTCGACGGCGGACACCCCCTGGCGCTGCTGCTGGCCGAGATACGCAACGAGTTGGTGTCGGCGCCGGCGTTCGCGGCCATGGGCTCGATGTGGCGGGACGAAGTCGGACGCATGGTCGCAGCGATGGGCCAGGAGTGGAGCTGGAAGAGCGCGCATCAGGCGTCACCGGCCGTGCGTACCGCGCTGACTCTCGACCAGTACCTCGCCAACGCGGACAACGCCGCAGTCGTGCTGGTCAGCGTGACGCACTGGACCCAGCTCGGTGAACAGGACTGCTTGGACCACGTCGACGACCTGTTGGCTGCCAGCCGCGAGGTGCAGCGCGCCATCAGGTTGATCAACGACCTGGGTACGAGCAAGCGCGACCTCCAGTGGGGAGATCTGAACGCGCTCATGCTCGTGAGCAGAGCCGAAGTGACCGCCAGGCTCAACGCGGTCATCCAGCGCTGCCGCGACCTGATCGAGCCACTGGAGAAAACCTGTCCCCGACAGGCCGCGTTTCTGCGACGCCAGATCTCGTTCACCGCTGGCTTCTACCAGGTGTCGGATTTCTGGGGCAGCCTGTGAGCTGCCCGGCCGTCCCCGTCCACACATTGAGCGGCGACATTGACGGTGCCGTAGCTGATCTCATTGCCGGGCTGGAGGCGGAGCCGCACGGTCAGGTCGCCCCATCGGTTTACGAGACCGCTCGGCTTGTGTCGCTGTCGCCGTGGCTGGGGGGGCATGCCGAGCGCGTCGCATTCCTGCTGCAGACGCAGCGCGCGGACGGGGGGTGGGGTCCACCGCAGGGATATGCGCTGGTTCCCACACTCAGCGCCACCGATGCGCTGCTCGCGACCCTCCGCTCCGCGGGACCGAGGGCGCATCGGGATGACGTGGCGGCGCGCCTGGCCCCTGCCGTCGCCCGCAGCCTGCAGGCGCTCACCACCTGGCTGAGCGCTGATCTGCTGGTGCCGGACACCCCGGGTGCGGACCTTATCGTGCCTTCCCTCGTGGCGGGCATCAACCAGCACCTCGCGCTGCTTGAGCACATGGCGGTGCCGTGCCTCGAACCCTGGTACGGCGGGCGGTTGGGCCTGCCGACGGGGATGGACGACGGTCGTCTCGTCAAGGTCCGACAAGCGGTCGCCGCCGGCGCTGATCTGCCGGGCAAGCTGGTGCATTTTCTGGAGGTTCTGGGTCCCACAGCCCGCGCCGCAGGCATTCGACCGGCGGGGCCCGGGACGGTCGGTGCCTCACCGGCGGCAACCGCCGCCTGGATCGGCCACCCCGACTCGGACTCCTCCAGCGACCTTGCCTTGGCTCATTTGGCGACTGTCGCTGGCGGCGGCCCGGTGCCGTGTCCGTCGCCCATCACTGTCTTCGAGGCGGCGTGGGTGGTGAGCGGACTGGCACGGGCCGGCATTCGAGTCGAGGTGCCGCCGCGCATCGTGGAAAGCCTGCGCGCCGCGATGAGCCCGCTGGGCACTCCGACCGGGCCGGGGCTGCCCGCCGACGCAGACACCACGGCGGTGGCCCTGTGTGCGCTCGGACATCTCGGCCAGCCCGTGGACCCCGGGCCTCTCTGGGCATACGAAACTGCGGATGGATTCTGCACCTGGCCTGGCGAGGACGGGTGGTCGGTCACCACCAACGCCCACGTCCTGGACGCTTTCGGTCAGCACGTGTCCAGCAGGGTCGATCCGGAGCCGCGGTACATCGCCGCCGTCGATCGGTTGACGGTGGCGCTGCGAGAGCGCCAGCAGCCGGACGGGCAGTGGCGCGACCGCTGGCACGCCTCGCCGTACTACGCCACGATGTGCTGCGCCCTCGCTCTCCATGACTTCGGCCGTGGGCCCACCGCGGTCGACGCGGTGGCGAGGGCGGTCGACTGGGTCCTGTCCACGCAGCGGGCCGACGGGTCGTGGGGACGGTGGGACGGCACCGCTGAGGAGACCGCGTACGCGTTGCAGGTGCTCCTGGCAGCACGCCCGAGGGTCGATGAAGTCCAAGCGGCCGCGAGGCGCGGCTACGCGTACCTCTGCGAGACGGCGGGCCGGGAGCCTGCCCCTCCCCTCTGGTACGGCAAGGAGCTCTACCGCCCGCTGGCGATCGTCCGCGCCGCGGTGCTCGCCGCATTGCACCTTGCGCGGCAACGGCACGACATAACCGCGGCGACCGTCACGACAACTGCACCCAAACCGCGGCAGGCAGCCAGCAAGCCGGTGATCAGGGACGCTTGAGGACCTTCTTGGACGCTGCTAGCGTGCTCCCGTTGTCGCGCGCCGTTGATGTGGGACGCGCAGGCGTCAGAAATTCACCGAGGACTTAGCCAGGTGCAACGGCCGACTGGGACGGTGTGATGCGCTTTCGCAGTACCAATATCCGCACCAAAGTGGTCGCGATGTTGCTGTCGCTCACTGCCCTGTGGGCGTTCGCGGCGTGGGTGACCCTCCGGGACGGTCTGAATCTGCTCTGGGTCAATACGCTGAACAGCAAGGTGTACGAGCCGAGCGCACCCCTGCTGACCGCCTTGCAGAACGAACGCCGACTCACGCTGGCCTACCTGGGTGGCTCCGACGACAGTCAAGCGCGAGCGTCCATGGACACACAGCGCCGGCAGACCGAGCAGCTCGCCGCGACGTTCACCGAGTCGGCACGGAGTTGGCAGACGGATCTGGCGGGCAGCGCCACGTTGGCCCAACGACTTGACGCCGCCTACGTCAGTCTGGACGCCCTGGGCGGTATCAGAAAGCAGGTCGACGCCCGCACCATCGACCGCTCGAGCGCAGCGAAGGCATTCGGCGACTCGATCGACTCGATCTTCGGCATCTACCACGCCACGGCGAGTCTGGACGACAAGACGATCGCGGGTTACGCTGCCGCGCTCATCCAGCTGAACCGCATGGGGGAGCTGATCTCGCAAGAGGACGCGCTCTTGAGTGGCGTCCTCGCCAGCGGTCGCATCACCGCCGCCGAGCAGGCGCAGTTCGCGCAGCTCGTGGGCGCCCAACGGTTCGCGGGCTCGGAAACCTCGATCCAGCTGTCACCCGCCGACCGCGCTCGATATGAGCAGTTGCTTGCTGGCGACACCTTCCGCCGTCTGCGGGCGATCGAAGACAGTGTCACACAGACCAGCCGCACCCGGACCAGCCTGCCCGTCGAGGCCGCCGAGTGGCGCAGTGTGGTTGACGACGCTCAGTCCGAGCTGCAGGAAGTCGTCACCGCCGGTGGCAACGGAATCGTGTCCGGTGCCGTGGGCGTCGCCGTCTGGGTCATCATCCGGCTGCTTCTCGCGGCGGGTCTCGGCACGATCGCCGTTGCCGCGTCGATCGTGCTGTCGATCACGACGGCGCGCGCTCTGGTGGCGCAGTTGCAGCGGCTGCGGGACGCGGCTCACCAACTCGCCGACGAGCGGCTGCCCGCCGTGGTCGAGCGGCTGCAGCGCGGCGAGAAGGTGGACGTCGCCGTCGAGGCGCCGCCTCTCGACTTCGGCTCGGACGAGATCGGGCAGGTCGGCCAGGCGTTCAACGCCGTCCAGGAGACCGCTGTGCGTACGGCCGTGGAGCAGGCGGAGCTACGCCGCAACGTACGCGACGTGTTCCTGAACCTGGCCCGGCGCACCCAGGCCCTCGTCCACCGCCAGGTGACCCTCCTCGACGAGATGGAGCGCCGGCAGGAGGATGCCGACGAACTCGAGGACCTGTTCCGCGTCGACCACCTCGCCACCCGGATGCGGCGCAACGCCGAGAACCTCATCGTCCTGTCGGGTGCGACGCCCGGCCGTGGCTGGCGCCGCAACGTGCCGATGGTCGATGTGGCCCGCGCTGCCGTGCAGGAGGTGGAGGACTACACCCGGGTGAAGGTGATGCCGTTCGGGTCGGTCGCGCTCGCCGGCCGGGCCGCCGGCGACATCATCCACCTGCTGGCCGAGCTGATCGAGAATGCCCTGACCTTCTCGCCGAAGAGCACCCCTGTCGAGGTACGCGGGCAGCTTGTCGCCAACGGCTTCGCCATCGAGATCGAGGACAGAGGTCTCGGCATGGCCGAGGACGATCTGGCCGCCGCGAACGCGGACCTCGCCGTCGCCGCCGAGTTCAACCTCGCCGACGCCAAGAAGCTGGGACTCTTCGTGGTCAGTCGGCTGGCCGCCAAGCACCACCTCGCGGTCCGGTTGAAGCCGTCGCCCTACGGCGGCACGACGGCGGTCGTCCTCATCCCCAAGGACCTGGTGGCGACGGCCGACCCGATCGGCGCCGGTCCCGCTCCGACCGCGGGCGTGACCAGGGACCCGGCTGCGGCAGGCGATGCCCAGCGGGTCGCCACGGCGCGGCAGACCTCGCTCGCCGTCGTCGAGCCCGCACCCGTGCACGGTGAAACGATGGAGCTGCCAGCGGTGCGTCCACTGCGTGCCGCCGCCGACGCCGCCGCCACGGTCACCGAGGAGCCGGTCAAGAGCACGCCCAGCGTCAAACAGCGGCCCGGACCTGCTGCCGGACACACCGAGCACACCGAGCACGGCCTGCCGATGAGAGTCCGCCAGGCCAACATCGCGCGACAACTGCGCGAATCGTCCCCAGGCCAGACACAGCCGCCGGACGACGAGGCGGGGCGATCCCCCGACGACATCCGCAGGATGATGAGTTCCTACCAATCCGGCACCCGTCGCGGCCGCGATGACGCCGCACGTCTCGTCGACGCTGCCGACGACGAGCAACCCAACGCCGCCGACAACACGTCCGCGGCCGAAACCGACCGGTGAGAAAGAGGAACGGGCAAGTGCAGCAGAACTCCACGGGCGATCTGGCCTGGCTGCTCGACGACCTGGTCGGGCGGGTCAAGCAGGCTGAGCATGCCATCGTGCTCTCCGCTGACGGGCTGCTCATGGCTTCCTCCGCCCAGCTCAGCCGGGACGACGCGGAACACCTGGCCGCGATGGCGTCGGGGATCCAGAGCCTCGCGAAGGGCGCCAGCAAGCGGTTCGGCGGCGGACCCGTTCAACAGACCATCATCGAGATGAGGTCGTCGTTCCTTTTCGTCACCGCGGCCGGGAGCAACGCCTGCCTGGCCGTCCTCGCGGCCGAAGACACCGACGTCGGACTTGTCGCGTACGAAATGGCGATGGTCGTCGCGCGAGCCGGCAAGTTCCTCGCCTCCCCGACCAGGCCGAGTCAGCACACCAACAACTAGGGGCCGCCATGACGATGCCCGACGAAGAACCGGTCTGGTTAGATGACGCAGCCGGGCCGGTGGTCCGGCCGTACGCCGTTACCGGCGGGCGGGCCAAGCCAGCCAACAGCTTCAATGTGGTCGCGCTGATCCTCTCGACCCGATCGGCCCCGCCGTCGGAGGTGGGGATAGCACCGGAGCAGGCCAGGATCATTCACCTGTGCCAACGACCGCTGGCACTCGCAGAAGTGGCCGCGCATCTCAGCCTGCCCCTTGGCACCGTCCGAGTGCTGCTCGACGGACTGATCGCTCAGGGATTCGTTCAGGTGAACGACCCTCGCCAAGCCGCCACCCTTCCCGACGACAGCGTATTCGAGGCGCTCATCAATGGACTACGTCAACTCTGAGCGGACGGGCCAAGCGACCCTTCCCACCGCCATAAAAATCCTCATCGCGGGTGGCTTCGGCGTAGGCAAGACCACCCTCGTGGGATCCGTCAGCGAAACCAAGCCCCTGCGGACCGAAGAGGTCCTCTCCGAGCAGGGCGTGGGAGTCGACGACATCTCCGGCGTCGAGGCGAAATCGACCACGACTGTGGCGATGGACTTCGGCCGGATCACCATCAGCGAGGAACTCGTCCTCTATCTGTTCGGCACCCCGGGCCAGGACCGCTTCTGGTTCGTCTGGGACGAACTCACCATCGGCGCCCTGGGCGCCGTGGTCCTGGCGGACACCAGGCGGCTCGCCGACTGCTTCCCGTCCGTCGACTACTTCGAACGCGCGAGGCTGCCATTCATCGTTGCCGTCAACTGCTTCGAGAACGCGCGCCAGTACAGCCTCGACGAAGTTCGCCTGGCCCTGGACCTCGACCCGGACGTGCCTGTCATGATGTGTGACGCGCGGGAGCGGCAGTCGTCCAAAGAGGTCCTCGTCGCGCTGATCGAGCACGTCAAGAAGCAGGGGCTGACCCGCAGACCTGAGCCCGTAGGTCATTGACCGGCGAACTGCCCCGTCGGTGACGTCACGTCCAGTTCGTACGCTGCTCCCGAAGGAAGGCGTGCAGGTCGGAGGCCAGTAGCTCCGGCACCTCCCACTCCAGGAAATGCCCGCCGCGCGGCAGGTCGGTCCAGCGGACCACGTTCCACTGGCGTTCGACCCACTCACGGGGTGTGGGGAACATGTCGGCGCTGGACATCGCCATGGCGGTGGGCACCTCGACCCGACCCCAGGCGGCGCCGGTGCTGTGTGCCGTCTCGTAGTAGAGCCGCATGGAGGATCCGATGGTCTGCGTCGCCCAGTAGATGGTCAGGTTGGTGAGCAGGTCGTCACGGTCGTAGACCGAGTCGAGGTCCCCACCACAGTCGCTCCACCGACGGAACTTCTCGATCACCCAGGCGGCCAGGCCAGCCGGAGAGTCGTTCAGGGCGTAGGCGAGGGTCTGCGGTTTGGTGGCGTGCTCCTGGGCGTACGCCATCTCGCTCTGGTTCCAGCGCTTCGCATCCTCGACGAATCGCTTCTCCGCGTCACTCAGGTCGTCCGGCACCCAGCCCAGGTAGGGGTTCGTCCCGGACAGGTGCAGCGCCGCCACCGCCTGCGGGTGTCGAAGTGCCATCTGTTGCAGCACACCGGCACCGAGATCGGATCCGCGACCGACGAACCTCCGGTGACCGAGTGCCGCCATGACCTCGACGATCTGGTCGGCGATGTGTGCCGTGTCGGCGCCCGGCTGCCGGGGGCGGCTGGAGAAGCCGTAACCGGGCAGGGAGATGACGACCGCGTCGACCGCGTCGGCCGGGTCGCCGCCGTGCCCGGCGGGATCCACCAGTCGGGACAGCATCGGCAGCAGCTGGACAAACGAGCTGGGCCAGCCGTGCAGCAGCACGACCGGCAGCGCCCCGGGTGCGGGTACGGTACGAGCGGGCTCCCGGATCACGTGGATGGTGTCGTCGCCGACGTCCACGAGGTGGTGGGCGTAGGTGTTCAGGCGCCGCTGGTGGGCGAACCAGTCGTACCCCTCGGCCCAGCGGCCGAGCAGGCTGCGCAGGTACGTCAGGTCGGTGCCGTACTCCCAGGGCTCACCGATCTGGTCCGGCCAACGGGTGCCGCGCAACCGGTCCCGCAGGTCGTCGATGACCGGGCCCGGGATGTCGACGGTGTACGGGCGAACTGTCATGGCGCTCTCCTCGAGAAGATCCGGTGGCTCCAGTGGTGGTGGGCACGTCGGGTGCCACCAGCGGGCCGCCCGGCGGTCGCGGGCTGGTGGCCGTACGGTGCGGCCGACCGGGTGAGGTGCTGGCGGCGCAATGCTTGGGCCAGACACGAACCAGGAAACGTTCGATGCCGGTCGGTAGTTCGTCGGCGAACCACGCGGGTTTCCCGTACAACTCACGGATCTGACGCCTACCGGAGGCACACACGTCGACGAGGTAGGTTCCCGGCGCTCCGATGGGCATGAACGGGGTCAGCATCTTCTCGTCGAAGATGCTGATACCCAGCGTGCCGCTGGTGGAACGCAGTTCAGCATGCCCGTGGGTTTCCCATTCGTCGGTGTCCGTCGCTGCCGGACCGTTCCAGGCCTCGACCGTCACGTGAGGACGATGGCCATCGCTGATCTCGCTGAACAGCTGGATCTGTTCGGTGCCTGCCCAGCAGAGGACGGCGGCGTTGGTGTCGGGGTGACCGAAGGAGTCGAAGTCGCCGCCGATGATCGTCATCATTCGCCGGTCGGGAGTGGGCGTGGCGTCGATGCTGCCCAGCAAGATCGCCAAAGCAACCTCCGAGTGGTGTCTCCGAAGATCCGGGGTCGGCCCCTACGCGAAACGACAGCCGCTGCACATCGAAAGCTAGCGGACGGCCGAGCGTCAGTGGTGGATCCACACGTGTCGCGACTCCTGCCGTGCCGGTCACTTGCCGCAGAGCGCGGCGTCGACGAGGGCGGCCCGGTCGGCGGCGACAGAGCCGTCCGTGACCGACCCGTTGAGCGAGGTGACCACCAGGGTCGCCGCGCGACCGTCGTCGGCGGCGCCGTTGACGGTCGAGTAGCCGGGGATGTCACCGCCGTGGCCCCACGCCGCCCCGCCGCAACTCAACGGGGTGCGGAATAGATCGAGCCCGTACCCCACGTCCGACTGCGGATGCACCGCGACCGTGGTCCGCATCTCGGCCAGCTGCGCGGGTCTGAGCAGTTCGCCGGCCAGCAGGGCCCGCAGGAACGTGTTGAGATCGGCCGGAGTGGAGACCAGTCGGCCGGCCGCCAATCCTCTCGATGCGTTGGCCGATGGCGTCGGGACGGGTCCCGGCCCGGGCGGTGCCGGCCGGGCCGGCGGCGGTGAGACCGCCTGCCGCGATCACCGTGGTCGTCGCCAGGGCGACGACCCGGCGACGCGACCGGTTCGGCGGGCGGAGTCGAGTGAGGTGGGTGGGCATGGCGGGCTGCTCCGTCGGTGGCTGTCGGGGCGAGGGATCGGGTCAGTTGACCGGCGACGGCTACCTGCCGGCGCACAGGGCCGCGTCGAACGCGTCCAGGACCTGGAAGATGCCGTCGGGGACCGGGCTCGTGGCGGCGGTCACCACGATGGTCACGGCGCGACCGTCGGAGGTGATGGCGGTACGGCTGGAGTATCCGTCGATGTCGCCGCCGTGCCCCCAGGCGCGACCGCCGCAGGAGAGGTCGTACCCGGTGGTGCCGAGGCCGTAGTGCCACACCAGGTCCGGGAAAGCGTCCCCACCGGGAAGGAAGACCCTGCTGTCGCGCATCTCGGCCAGCGTCGCCGGCGAGATCAGCTTCCCGGTCTGCAGCGCCACCAGGAACTTGTTGAGGTCACTCGGGGTGGAGATCATCTGGCCGGCCGCCCAGGCGATGGAGGGGTCCACCCGGGTGGTGTCGACCCACTTCGTCGTCTCCGGGTCCGGCAGGTAACCCTTGGCGTACGGCCGGCGGATGGTCTTGTCACCGACACCCGGCCAGTACGTCTCGTACAGCCCGACCGGCTTCAGGATCTTGTTGGTGATCACTTCGCTGATCGGGCGACCGGTGACCTTCTGCACCAGCAGACCGGCCACGATGTAGTTGACGTTGCGGTACTGCACCTCCCCGCCGGGGGCCGGAGCGTGCGCCGGCTTGGAGAAAGCCGAGTCGAGCATGTCGCGCGGCTCGTAGTACCTCCTGCCCCACACGGAGACGTCCGGCAGGTCGTACTCCGGCAGACCGCTGGTCATACCCAGCAGGTGGCGGACCGTGATGGTGTGTCCGTCGAAGCCCTCCCCCCGGACCAGCCCCGGCAGGTACGTCTCGATCGGCTCGTCCAGCCGCACCTTGCCCTCTTCGGCGAGTTGCAGGACGGCGACGGCGGTGTACATCTTGGTGTTGCTGGCCATCCGTACGTATCCGTCGGTGGGCACCTTCGCCCTGGTCCGCGGATCGTTGACGCCGGCGGTGTAGTTGGTGACCCGACCCCTGCTGTCCCGTACCGAGGCCAGCGCCCCGGGGGCGACGCCGGCCTTGACCAGTGCGTCCAGGCTGCCCTGGACGGTGTCCTTCTTCGGGCGGTGGGCCTGCGCCGCGTCGGCGTACTGGAGTCCGAGGCCGGCGATCCCGGTGAGCGCGACGAGGGACAGCGCGGCAGCGGTGCGACGGCCGGCGCCGAACCGCTTACGCGGCGGCGCGGTGCCGTCGCTGGTGATCGCCTTGCCGGACCTGTCGGTGCGTTGCGGTGACATGGAACCTCCTGGTGAGTGTTCGGATCGGTCGCCCCGTGCGCCGATCCACGGAGCCGACGACGGTTCGTCGGCGCCTGCGGTGGACTGGCTGACGGTCACTCCTTGACGCCGATGCTGTTGACCGGTGGCGTCCGCAGGAGTGCGCTGATGGGAGCGATGGTGGTGACCAGCGCGAGCAGCGTGGTACCGCCGATGATCGAGATCCAGCCGAGCGGCGGGACGTAGGGGACCAGCTGTCCGGTCATCATCCGGACCACCGAGACCAACGTGACGGCGGCGATGGCACCACCGATGAGCAGCGACGTGCCGAGCAGGCCGACCTGTTCGGCGTGCACCATCCGCTTGACCTGACGGGCCGTGACACCGACCAGCCGCAGCAGGGCCAGTTCACGGCTCCGGGCCAGCGCCGCCATGATCATGGTGTTGGCGGCAGCGAGGGCGGCGTAGCCGACCATGACGCCGATGACCAGCTTGTTCATCCAGGCGCTGAGCGCCAGGTCGGTGGCGAGCTGGGCGCCGACGGCCCCGGTGTCGATCAGGCCGCTGCCCGGGTACCGCCCGACCAGGTCGGCAAGCCCGGCGACGGCCTCGGCGTCGCCCGGTTCGGTGCGGATCAGGATCTCGTCGTCGAGGTTGGTCGGGGTGTGGCCGTCGAGCGTCTCCCGGTTGAGAGTCACGTCTCCGAAGGCGAGCCCGCGTTCGTAGACGGCGACCAGCCGCAACGTCACCGGGGTGCCGTCGCCGAGCCAGAACTCGACCTGGTCGCCGGGTTCCGCTCCCAGCGTGGACGCCTGCAGGTTGGACAGCGCCACCGTGTCGCCACGTAGGTCGGCGAGGCTGCCCTCGGTGACCGACAGGTCCATGGTCCGGTCGGCCCCGGCGGGGTCGATCGCCTGGGCACCGAAGGGTTCGGCGCCCCCCAGTACCGGCAGGATCACCGAGGTACGCCGGATCGGAGTGGCGGCGACGACGCCGGGCAGCTCGCGGGCGTCCGCTGCGGCGCCGGCCGGCAGCCCGACCGCCGACACCAGCGAGTGCTGGGCCAGCGTGCCGTCGCGGGTCTGGGCGACGGCCTCCCGATCCAGGTTGTCCTGCAGGAACCAGATCGAGCCGCCGAAGCCGACCGACAGCACCAGCGCGGTGAGCACGGTCGCCATGCCCCGTGCGTTCGCCCGTAGGTTGGCCGCCGCCAGGTATCCGCTGTCGCCCCAGACGGCGCGCAGCACCGGGCCGAGCACCTGTGCGGCGTACCGGTTGATCCACGGCGCGAGCAGTGCGGCGGCGAGCACGAAGACGAACAGCATGCCCAGCGCCGCGCCGAGACCGGCCTGGCCATGCAGGGCGGTGGTGACCATGGTCAACGTGACCCCGCCGCCGAGTGCGATCAGACCGGCGAAGAGCCGGGGGAGGCTGCTGCGGGCCGGCTCCACGGCGATCTCACCGAGCGCCTCGGTCGGCCGGATCCGCACCGTACGGCGGGCCGCGATCAGCGCCGCCGACACCGCCACCAGCACGGTCGCCACGCTGACCGCCACCGCGGTGAGCATTCCGCCGTCGAACGGGAAGCCGTGCGGGACGAATCCCCGGTCCATGAGCTGCCGGTGCACCCAGTCGCTGGCCCACAGTCCGGCGGGGACGCCGAGCACCACCGCGACGATCGCCAACTGCGCGACCTCGGCGACGACCAGCAGCCGTACCTGTCCCGGGGTCGCCGCGACGGCGCGCAGCAGGGCCAGGTCGCGGCGACGGTGGCGGACCGCCAGGCCGATCGTTCCGGCGACGACGAACATGACGAGCCCGGCGACGTAGCCACCGAGTGCGGAACCGAGTTGGATCAGCATGTCGGCCGCCATGAGCGCCTCGGACTGTTCGACTCCGGCCCGTTCGGTGCCGGTGTGGACCGTCGCGCCTGATTCGGCGGCCAGCCGGTCGACCTCGGCCGTCACGGCCGCCGGGTCCGCATCACGGGCCAGGACGATCCCGATCACGTCGGCCCGGTCCGGGCCGCCGCTGAGCGCCGCGGCGTGGTCGTCGGTGAAGAACAGCGCGGACGGGGTGTCACCGGCGGCGGTACGGTCCACGATGCCGCTGATCCGGTACTGGTTGACCGAACCGGCGGCCAGGACCGCGATCCGGTCGCCGGGCCGCAGTCGGGTGCCGGCCGCCGAGGCGAGCCGCACGTCGATGGCGACCTCGTCGGTGGCGTCCGGCCGGTTGCCGTCGACGATCCGGTACGGGGTGAGCGCGGCGCTGCTCCAACCGTGCGCGACCGCCCCCTGCGCGGTGTCGTCGATCGGCACGACCGCCTGGATCGAGCGGTCGGCGGCGGCGACCGCCACGCCGGGCAGCCGCCCGATGCGTTCGGCGAGGGTGACCGGCACGCTTCCGCCGGTGGGCAGGTCCACGGTGACCGTGGACGTCTCACCGAACTCGGTGGTCTCGATGGTCAGGTCGCGGTCCGCGACCAGGATGTCGGCGGCGCCGTACCGCTGCGGTGCCGGGGTGAACCGCATCCCGGACTCGACCATCACGCCCATCGACATGAGGATCATGACGCCGCAGGTGAGCGCGACGAGGGTGGCGACCGCGCTGCCGATGCGGTGGCGCAGCATCCGGAGGGCGAGCATCAGCATGGCTCAGCTCTCCTGGGTGACGAGCTGGCGGCGGCCGAGCCACGCCAACTGCTCGGCGATCTGCTCCGCACCCGGCTGGGGCATGTCCCGCACGATCCGGCCGTCGGCCAGGACCATCACCCGGTCGGCGTACGAGGCCGCCACCGGATCGTGGGTCACCATGATCACCGTCTGCTGCGCGTCGTCGACCACCGATCGCAGCAGGGCCAGCACGTCGGCGGCGGTCTGGGTGTCCAGCGCGCCGGTCGGCTCGTCACAGAAGATCACCTCGGGGCGCATCGCCAGCGCCCGGGCGATCGCCACCCGCTGCTGCTGCCCGCCGGACAACTCGGCCGGGCGGTGGTGCAACCGGTCGCCGAGCCCGACCCGCTCGACGACCTGGCGCAGCCAGGCGGCGTCCGGGCGTACCCCGGACAGCCGCAGCGGCAGGTGGATGTTCTCCTCGACGGTCAGCGCGCCGATCAGATTGAAGGCCTGGAAAACGAAGCCGATCCGGCTGCGCCGCAGCTTGGTCAGCTTCGTCTCCGACAGCCGCGACAGCTCCTGGCCGCCGATCCACACCTGCCCGGAGGAGGGCCGGTCCAGGCCGGCCGCGGTCTGCAGCAGGGTGCTCTTGCCGGAACCGGACGGCCCCATCACCGCCGTGAACGTGCCGCGGTGGAACTCCGCGTCGACGCCGGCGAGCGCGGTGACCGCCTGCGGTCCGGAACCATACGTACGGGCGAGCTGTATCACGCGGACCGCCGGGTCGGCGGGGCGTCCAACGCGGACGGACATCTGGACCAACCTCTCCCTGTCGTCGGAGGACGATGACATGGAGAAACGCTATGGTCAGACGGGCTGTAGGACGATCCAGCGTACTGGCCGACCGGGGTACAGCAGGCTGTACCAGTCGCGCGGCGCCGGCATCACCGACTGCGGCGCTGGGCGTCCTCGAGGTAGCGCAGCACCGCCGTCACCCGCCGGTCGGCGCGGTCGTCCGGGGCGAGACCGAGCTTGGCGAAGATGCTGCGGATGTGCTTGTGCACGGCCCCGTCGGTGACGAACAGCCGCTGCGCGATCGCCCCGTTGCCGAGCCCCTCGGCCATCAGGGCGAGCACGTCGCGTTCCCGGCCGCTGAGCCGGCTCAGGGTGCTGTCGGGACGGCTGCGGGCGAACAACTGGCCGACCACCTCCGGGTCGATCGCCGTACCGCCCTCGGCGACCCGGTGCAGCGCGGTGAGGAACTCCTCGACCCGGCCGACCCGCTCCTTCAGCAGGTAGCCGAGCCGGACCGCGCCGCCGGCGAGCAGGTCGGTGGCGAACGCCTGCTCGACGTACGCCGACAGGACCAGCACCGCGAGGTCGGGTCGACGACGCCGGGCCTCGACGGCGGCCACGATGCCCTCGTCGGTGTGGGTGGGCGGCATCCGGACGTCGACGATCGCGACGTCCGGCCGGAATTCGTCCACGGCGGCCAGGAAGGTCGTCGGTGAGTCGGTGGTGGCGACCACGTCGAGCCCTTCGGCCCGCAGCAGCAGCGACAGACCTTCCCGCAGCAGGGCGTCGTCCTCGGCGATCACGATCCGCACGGCAACTCCACGAGTAGGGTCGTCGGCCCACCTGGTGGGCTGGTCAGCGTGAACCGGCCGTCGTGGCCCTGCACCCGCCGCCGGATGCCGCCGATGCCCGAGCCGTGGCCCTCGTCGGCACCGCCCCGCCCGTCGTCGACGATCGACACGTACAGCCGGTCGACGCTGCGCCGCACGGTGACCGCCGCCGAGGCGGCACCACTGTGCCGGGCGACGTTGGTCAGCGCCTCCGCGACCACGAAATACGCCGTCGCCTCGACCGACGCGGCGCATCGGCCCGGGACGTCGACCTCCACCACGCACGGTACCGCGCAGCCGGCGGCCAGACCGTCGATCGCGGCGGCGAGCCCACGGTCGTCGAGCACCGGGGGCAGAATCCCGCGTACGACGCTGCGCAGCTCCGCGAGAGCCAGTTCGGCCGACTCGTGCGCGCGGTCCAGGATCTCCACCGCCCGCGCCGGATCCCGGAGCATCGCCCGCCGCGCGGCCCCCAGCAGTACGGTGACCGCGACCAGTCGGTTCTGCGCCCCGTCGTGCAGGGACCGCTCGATGCGACGCAGCTCGACGGCGTGCGCGTCCAGCGCGGCCGCCCGGGTGGCGGTCAGCTCGGCGATCCGCAGCGACATGTCGACATCGCGCGGGGGTGCCAGCAACCGTCGCCCCGGCAGCGCCTGCAGCCCGGCCAACGGCGGGTTGAGCGCCACGGTCGCGGCGAGCCAGCCGACCCCGATCAGCCCCACCAGCAGCGCGTCGGGTAGACCGTCGATCCGCCAGTTGATGAACCCCGGGCCGCCCGCCTCCGGCGGCAGCACCCAGTAGTAGAGCGGGAACAGCAGGTTCTGCACGGCGGAGATCGGCAGCGACAGCCCGACCACCCCCAACGCGAACCCGACGGTGCCGTGGACGGCCACAAACCCGCACTCGCGCCGAAACCACGGGTCGCGCAGGACGTCGCGCAGCCTGGTGGGGACCGCCGGCGGCAGGGGCAGGTCGCGGTCCCACCGTGACAGTCGCGCCCGCTCCCGGTTGGCGGCGAGCCGGACCGCCTTCGCCGCCGACGGCACCATCGCCAGGCCGACGCCGACCAGGCTGGCGAGCGCCACCACCACCAGGAGCAGCACGGCCGCCAGCGCCAGGATCGACGTGCCGAGGCCACCGACGAGGTGTTCGATGGCGTCGACAGACATTCGTAGGCGGCGACGCAGGTACCGCCGCGCCGCCCGCCAACGCTGCGGGCCCAGTTGGCCGGCAGCGGCCGAAGCGTCAGCGGCGTCCCTGCGCGGCATCCCGTACCTCCCGGCAGAGACGATAGCGACGCACGGTCGGCCCCGACGTGTCGCGGCCCAGAAAGTACAGCCTGCTGTACCAGTCCTGCGGGTGCCGGAAACTCGTCCGGCACCTCCGTCGCACGGCACGAAACCCGGCCAGAAGTCCGCGCCGCGCGGGACTGCCCGTCTGCCAAGCCCAGTTGGTCGAGAAGGCACCGCCCCCGACATCTGGCACACGATCCCCTCGCCGGTGTCGACACCAATGCGGCCGCTGATCACCGTGAGCCGCAACGGCCCCTCGTTTTCGTGCACCGCCAACCGCACCCACGGACGGGTGAGCTGATGCCCACACCGGATCCGTAACACCGTCCCGGCGGCGACGATCATCCTTCCGCCTCGTCTGCCCGGGATCCGCGCCGCCTGGAACGCCGCGCGTTCGTCGGCACGGGTGTCCACACCGACGTCCCGTACCAGGACCAAACCTTCGATAGTCCCCACTACGGCCGCTACCGCCGT
>NZ_JBAGKI010000093.1:0-19205 GCF_036689795.1 Micromonospora palythoicola
CCCCGCCGAGCTCCCCCGGGGTGCGGGACACCCCGGGACGCCCGTCCCCGCCGGCGACCACGCCGGGCTGCTGCCCGTGGCGCTCGGGGAGAGCATCGGGCTGCAGCCCGGGCGGGCGCAGGGCACCCGGGCGCGGCTCGGTGTGACACTGCTCGGCGTCGACTACGAAGCCGCTGCCCCGCAGGCGCAGCGCCGCGAGGACGCGCTTATCGACGGGGTGACTGAGCTGGTGCGCCGGGAACCGGTGGACGTCACCGTGTTCGTCTTCAACACCCACCCCGTTCATGGAGACGAACGAGTCAGCGAACGGCTTCGCCGGGCCCTCGACGGGCGATGCGATGTCCGAGTGGTGACCGCCCGCGACGGTGTGCGAGCGTGCTGGGACGAGATGAAGCGTTGCGACCTCGGCCTGCACATGCGGATGCATGGGGCCGTCTTCGCCTACCTGGCGGACGTTCCGTTCGCCCTCGTGCCCTACCAGCAGAAGTGCGACGACTTCCTGGACGAGATCGGCCAGCCGAACTCTCGGCGGCTCACCCGGGTGCCGGAAGACCCGGTCGAGGTGACGAAGGTGCTGGCCAGCCTGCTCACCGACGAGACGGCCCCGCGACTGGCTCGGGAGGAATTCGCCGAGCGCGCCCGATGGAACTTCACCCGAGCGCCGTGGGCGCTTCCGGGATCGGCCCTCTCGTGATCGACCAACTCTCCGCCCGGCGCGACGTGTCCCGGCCACCACCTGCTGATCCGGCCCGGTCACCGACCGGCAGATTCCGGGCCCTCCGCCTGCCGATCGTGCTGGTGTCGCTGGTGCTGGTGATCGCCGCGCTCTTCGCGACGGGCCTGGCCCTGGTCGTCAAGGCGCGCGGCGACGGGCCGGCCGGAGTGGTCGGATCACCGCCGGTCGCCTCGGAACCCGCGGCACCGGGCCGTAAGACGCTCCGGGAACTCGCGCCACCGGGAGTGCGCATCGGCTCGGCCGCCGATGGTCGCGGCCTCAGCCTGGATCCGGCCTACAGCTCTCTGCTCGGCACCGAGTTCAACGCCATGACCACGGAGAACGCGATGAAGTGGCGCAACCTGGAGCCACTGCCCGGCGTGTACGCCTGGCCGGGCGCTGACCAACTTGTCGAGTTCGCCGAGCGGCACGGTCAGGAGGTGTACGGGCACACCTTGGTGTGGCACAGCGACATGCCGAAGTGGGTGTCGCCGGAGTGGCCGGCGGAGCGGATCCGGACGGAACTGCGGGACCACGTCACCGAGGTCGTCTCGCGGTACCGGGGACGCGTGTGGGCCTGGGACGTCGTCAACGAGGTGCTGGACGAGGACGGCTCGCTGCGGGAGACGCTGTGGCTGCGGAAGCTGGGCCCCGGCTACATCGCCGACGCCTTTCGCTGGGCGCACGCGGCCGATCCTGGAGCCCGGCTGTTCATAAACGATTACGGCATCGAGGGACGTACCAGGAAGGCTGACGCCCTGCTGGCTCTGGTGCGGGACCTGCGCCGTGACGGGGTCCCGGTGGACGGGGTGGGCTTCCAGAGTCATCTCGCCTGGGACGAACCGCCTCGGGAATTGACCCGGAATCTGCGCCGCTTCGCGGACGTGGGAGTGTCGGTGGCGATCACCGAGCTCGACGTCCGGGTCGAACTTCCGGTGACCCCGGAGAAACTCAAGCGCCAGGCGGCGGTGTACCGGCAGGTGCTCAAATCTTGCCTTGCGGTCCCTGGGTGTGTGTCCTTCACCGTGTGGGGCTTCACCGACTCGCGTAGCTGGATCCCCGGCTACCACCGCGGGTACGGGGCTGCCTGCCTCTTCGACGCCGACCTCACACCGAAACCCGCCTACCTGGCGCTCGTCGATGAACTCAGCCGGCATGCCGGCACCAACCGGGCCGGCCCCGCGCCCGACTGACTGAACCGCACGAACCGAAACCCACGGCGGGCCGCCTCGCCGCCCTCGCTGCCTCGGATACGAGGCTGGTGAAAGGAAGAACGTGTCCGCGCACACGCAGATCATGGCGACCGTCGTACCCTCGCCGCGGTTCGACCCGGACCTGGGCGTGATCATGCCGCCGTCCAACGGCATGCCGCGATCGGTGTTCGGCCGGCCTGTCGCGCCGCGAGCGAAGTGGCGCCGCCGCTACGCGGCCTGCCTGATCGTGCTCGACTTCGTGGCTGCGGTGGCGGCAAGCCGCACGGTCGTGGCCCTGTTTCAGGACGCCGACGCCGGGTTCTGGGACGATCGGGTGCTCGGCGGCGCGGTGAGCGCCTTCGCGCTGGTGGCCAATCTCGGCGTGCCGCTGCTGTGGCTGGCGATCCTGGCCGGTGCCGGCGCGTACGACCGGCGGGCCCTCGGCCGCGGCACCGAGGAACTCAACCGGGTGGTCCGGGCGAACATCGCCATGGCTGCCGCGGTTTCCTTCCTCGCGCTCGGCTTCAAGAAGGACGTGTCCCGGGCCACGGTCGCGGCGATCATCGTGGGCCTGCTGGTCTACACCGTGATCGTCCGGATCGTCGCCCGGATCACACTGCGCCGGATCCGTCGCGTGAACCAGCGCGCCTCCCAGAAGGTGCTCCTGGTCGGGCGGCTGGGCGACGCGCTGGCCGTGCACGAGGTGGTCACCCGCAACGCGGGTGCCGGGCTACGTCCGGTCGCCATCCACCTGCCGCACTATCCGCGCACGGGAGAACGGGTGAACGCTCCAGTTCCGGTGTACGTGGGCTGGGACCTGGTGCCCTTGGTGCAGCAGTTGCGTGCGGACACCATCGCCGTCTGCGGACCGGCCAGCCTGGAGTCGTACGAGTTGCGCAAGCTTGCCTGGCAGTTGGAGGGAACCGGTATCGACCTGGTGGTGGTGCCCCAGGTGACCGATGTCACCGGGCCGCGCATCCACGTCCGGCCGATCGAGGGACTGCCGCTGCTCAACGTCGAGGAACCGACCATCTCCGGTCTGTCCCTGCTGGCCAAGAGCCTCATCGACCGGATCGCCGCGCTGTTCGGGCTCATCGTGTTGGGCCCTGTGCTGGTCGGCATCGCACTGGCCATCAAGTTCACCGACCCGGGCCCGGTGATGTTCCGGCAGTCCCGGATCGGCCATCAGGGCAAGGCGTTCAAGGTGTGGAAGTTCCGCACCATGTACACGGACGCGGAGCAGCGGCTGGAGGCTCTGCGCGCGCACAACGAGAGCGATGGCCTCCTGTTCAAGATGAGGAACGACCCTCGGGTCACTCCGATCGGCCGTCATCTGCGCGCTCTGTCGCTCGACGAGCTGCCACAGCTGATCAACGTGTTGATGGGGCAGATGTCCCTGGTCGGCCCACGTCCGCTGCCTACCGAGGACGACGACTACCGTGGCGATGTCCGCCGTCGGCTCCTGGTGCGTCCCGGCATCACCGGGCTTTGGCAGATCTCCGGTCGATCGGACCTCACCTGGGAGGACGCTGTCCGGCTTGACCTGCACTACGTTGACAACTGGTCGTTGGTCTACGACCTGGGCATCCTGTGGCGCACGGTCCGGGTAGTCCTTGATCGACGGGGTGCCTACTGAGCCAGGCCCCTGGCAGCAGTGGTCTCGGCCCGCCGTGTGACCGTGCCGGCCGGGCGTCCCGTGACGAGCGGTTGGTGCTGCGTTCGGGCGATTTCCCGCTGGGGCGGGGGACCGTCACTTCCGATCAGCTCGGGCGATGATGTCCTTGGCCACGTCGTCGCGGACCGCCTCGTAGAGGGCGCGGGACCGCTCCATGTCGGCGAAGACGACGCTTTCTGAGCCGACCCGGCCGGTGCCCTTCGTCGGGGTGGTCAGGAAGAACAGGTTGCCGCTGCGGAGGTTGCGGTTCTCGGTGGCCATGTCCAACAGGGACAGCTTCCGATCGACGGACAGGCTGTCCGAGGTGGCCTGCAGGAACGAGTTGAGCTTCACCGGGTTGGTGAGGATTCCGCCCGAGGTCGCCTTCTCCATGATGGCTCTGATCACCTGTTGCTGATGCCGAATCCGGGCGAAGTCGCCGTCCGGGAACTGCTTGCGCTGGCGCGCGTAGTCCAGGGCCGTCGCGCCATCCATCCGCTGCGTCCCTTGCCGGAAGGTGCGGAACGGCGGGTGGATGGAGGTGAACTCCTTCTCCGAGTCGATCTCGATACCGCCGAGAGCATCGATGATCTCCTTGAATCCGGCGAAGTCGACCATCACCACGTGGTCAACGCGCACCCTGGTGAACTGCTCCACGGTCTGCACCATCAACGGCACGCCACCCCAGGCGTAGGCCGCGTTTATCTTCGCGTCGCGACCGCCGCGGCCCTCCTTGGACCGGGGCACCGCGACCCACGTGTCGCGGGGAATCGAGATGAGCTGGGCGCTGGAGCGATCCTTGGGCAGATGCGCCAGGATGATCGTGTCGGCTCGGGAGCCTCCGGTGTTCTCCGGGTCGCGGGAGTCGCTGCCCAGCACCAGGATGTTCACCGCGCCGGTCGCCACGATCTCAGGGCGGGTCTCCTCGGGTACGTCGTCGAACGCGTCGACCCGCTCGATGTCCGACTCGACGGACTTGAGGTAGAAGCCGCTCGCCACCACGGCACCCACGCCAAGCAGCGACAGCACCAACAGCACGATCAGCGTGATCCGCAGCCAGCGTCGGCGTGGCTTTCCAGCCGACCCGTCCGCCGTCTCCGGGCCGTCAGTGTCCCCCGTCGGCAGGTTCTGCTCCGGGGAGATGGTCCCCGCCTGCTCTCCACTCGACATGGCGGTGATGCTACTGACTTCATGTTCCGGCCGTGGGCCCCCGTCCGGCCGGTCGAAACGTGCATTGTTACTTCGCTGTTTCTCTGGGTCTGGTAGAACGCAGCGGTGGATGCCGTCAAGCTGCGTCGGGCGATCGCCCGTACCCGCCTCGCCCCCGTCGCCGCCTTTCCGAAACGCCTGGTCGCCGTCGCCCGGCACGACGCCAAGGTGCTGCGTACCTCGGCCCGCTGGTTGGTCGCCTCGCGGGAGCATCACAACTACACGTACGAGTTGACCAAGCTCAGTCGGCACCATCTCGCCTGGTTCGTCAGTGTCGTCTGTGAGCTGCCGGTCAAGCAGGTCCGGGGGTACCTCGCCGAGATCGAGTCCGACGACGCGCTGCGGCAGCACATCAGCTCCGCCATCGCGGGCGCCGCCCGTCGTGGGCTGGCGGACCGGCAGGTGCGGTACGCCCGCCGGATCGGCTGGTACGCGATCGTCCGGGCCCGGCGGCCGCAGCACATCGTCGAGACCGGCGTCGACAAGGGACTGGGCAGCTGCGTGCTGGCCGCCGCGTTGCTGCGCAACGCCGCCGAGGGGCATCCGGGCCGGGTCAGTTCGATCGACATCAACCCCGAGGCCGGCTACCTCGCCCGCACCGAACCCTGGTCGGAGGTGATCGACCTGGTGATCGGCGACTCGGTCGAGTCGATCACCGCGTTGGATCGGCCGGTCGACCTGTTCCTGCACGACAGCGACCACAGCCGCGCGTACGAGCGGCGCGAGTTCGCCGCCGTCGAGCCGAAACTGGCCCCTGGGGCGATGCTGTTGACCGACAACGTCACCCACACGAACGTGCTGGCCGAGCACGCCGAACGCACCGGGCGGCGGTTCCTCGCCTACCGGGAGACACCGGCGAACCACTGGTACCCGGGCGACGGCATCGGCGTGGCATGGTAGCCGGGTGCGGCTGAGCGGGATCACCACCTATCCGGTCAAGGGTTGCCGTGGTCTCGTCCACGACGCGGCCGACGTACGACCGTGGGGGCTGGACGAGGACCGGCGCTGGATGCTTGTCGACGCCGAGGGGATCGGCGTCACCCAGCGCGAGGCCACCTCGCTGGTCCGGGTGCATGCCAGCCCCGGCCCCGACGGGCTGCTGCTGCGCGCCGACGGTCATCCCGACCTGGTGGTGCCCGTGCCGACCGACGGCACGCCGGTGCCGGTGCGGACGTTCCGGCGGCGGGTGCTGCGGGTCGACGCGCTGCCCGCCGGCCCGGCCGCCGACGCCTGGTTCGGTGCGGTGCTCGACCGACCGGTCCGGCTGGTCCGACTGGCTCGACCGACCCGGCACATTCCACGCGGCGACCGGAAGTACGACCCCGGGGACCAGGTCAGCTTCGCCGACGCGTACCCGGTCCTGCTGACCAACACGGCATCGCTGGCGGCCCTCGGCGACTGGCTCGTCGCGGACGGTGCGCAACCGGTGCCGATGACCCGCTTCCGGCCCAACCTGGTGCTCGACGGTGCCCCCGCCTGGGCGGAGGACGACTGGGCCGGGCGTGGGCTGCGCATCGGCGCCGTCCGCTTCCGCGCCGCCGGCCCGTCGGCCCGCTGCCTGGTCATCACCACCGACCAGGAGACCGGGGTACGCGGCCGGGAACCGTTGCGGACCCTCGCCCGGCACCGCAACATCGACCGCAAGCTCCTGTTCGGACTCAACCTGGTGCCGCTGGAGTCAGGCCGGGTGCGACTCGGCGACCCGGTCGAACTGGCCGACTGACCAGGTGGACACGGCTCGACGACGACCGACGGAGACCTCTTGCCGCCAGCGGGCCGGCGGATCGATGATGGCCGAGGGCGGACCTCGACCAAGGGAGTCTGAGATGTCGGTGATCCATCATCCCCGGGTGGCGTGGGACGCGGCCCGGACACTGGTCGGGGCGGTACCCGACGACGAGCGTTTCCGCAACCTCGCCGGTGAGCTGGAACGGCTGCTCGGCGGTGGCGTGGCGCAGTCGCTGCGGGAGACGCGCGACCGGCTGCGCTCGGCTCCCGACGACGGGCGCGACCTGGTCGAGGCCGGAGTGTGGCGGGTCCGGATCGAGGACGCGCTGCGCAGCCACCCGGACGCCGTGGAGCCGCTGCGCCGGCTGACCACCCACGCGCAGGCGAGATCAAGTTCGTCTTAGCTTTGGCTTAGCCCGCTTGTCCGGGCGGTCGCCGCTCCGGCAGCATGTCTGCACGTGACCGACGGAATCGACGGCCCCGCCGGCCATTCGCCGACTCGGCGTTCCGCGCCGCGTCGGTGGCTGGTCGGCGGGGCGGTGGCCACCCTCGCCACGGTGGTGGGGCTCAGCCTCGCGCTCCGCTCCGGCGCCGCACCCGCCTGCGCCGCACCGCCCCGTCCGGCCGTCGCGCTCCCGGCCGCCGGCGCGCAACTCGCCCCGCCCGCCGCCGGCACCCGCCACGAGGGGAAGGCGACCTTCTACGACTCGAAGGGCGCGGGTGGCAACTGCTCCTACCCGGCCGCCCCGGCCGACCGCCGCTACGTCGCGCTCGGCCCCGCCGAGTACGCCGACGGTGCCGCCTGCGGCGGGTACCTGGAGGTGACCGGGCCGAAGGGCACCGTACGGGTGATGGTGATGGACCAGTGCCCCGAGTGCGAACCCGGTCATCTCGACCTGTCCCGGGAGGCGTTCGCCCGCATCGCGGATCCGGTGCGGGGCATCGTCGACGTCAGCTACCGGTTGGTCGCCGACCCGCCGCTGTCCGGTCCGCTCACCTTCCGGATCAAGGAGGGCGCGTCGCAGTGGTGGTTCGCCGTGCTGGTCGCCGGCCACGGCAACCCGCTGCGTTCGGTCGAGGTGCGTCAGGGCGGTTCGGGGCCGTGGCGGGCGGCCGCGCGGGAGAGCTACAACTACTGGCTGATCGACTCCGGTGCCGGGCCCGGCCCGTACCAGATCCGGGTCACCGACACCCGGGGCCACCGGGCCACCGCCACGGGCATCCGGATGGCGCCGGGCAAGGTGCAGCGCAGCTCCGTCCGGATGTACGGAGGCAGCTCACGCGGGTCTGTCGCGGCCACCGGTACGCCGTCGGCACGGCCGAAACCCTCCGCCAGCGCGTCGACGCGTGCCTCGGCCCGGCCGACGCCGTCGGTCACGGTGACGGCCGGTGCGACCGCGTCGGCCGAGCCGACCGGTCTCGAAGCGTTCGCAACAGCGCCGCTCGCCGCGCCCTCGCCCGGCTGCGACTGACGCTGCGGCCGGCCGAGCTGCCGGGATGAGCGGAGCCCGCACGGGCCGGCCGGGCCTCGACCGGCGGCCGAAGCCACCTGCCGGAGCCGGCGGCCGAAGCCACCTGCCGGAGCCGGCGGCCGAAGCTGCTTGTCGGAGTCGGTCACCCGGAGCCCGCCTGCCGGAGCCGGCGGCCGAAGCTGCTTTGCCGCAGCCGATCAGCCGCTCGTGTGTTGATCCTGCCGGGCTGCCGTCAGGTCGAGCCACATCAGGATCTCGTCGCGGTCGTCGCCGGGGGCGACGCGGATCGCACCCGGCCAGCGGCCCACCTCGTGGTACCCGAGCCGCCGGTAGAACCGGTCGAGCCCGAACCCGTCCCGCACGGTGACGTGCAGCGCCGCCAGCCCGAGGCCGCGCGCCACCCGTTCGGCCTCGCGCATCAGCGCGTCACCGAAGCCACGTCCCTGGGTGTCGGGGTGCACCATCACCCGGGTGAGCACCCGCAGGTGCGTCTTCAGGTGGAACCGGGGATCGGTGAAGATCGCCATGGCGACCAGCCGATCACCGTCGTAGCCCAGCAGCAACCGGTCCGGTCCGTCGGCGATGTCGGCCAGCGTCGGGTCGGCGATGGTGCGGACCTGCACGGCGTCGACAGGTGCCACGAAGCCGACCGCGCCGCCGGCGTTTGTCACGTCGACCCACAGCGCGACGATCCGTTCGCGCAGGTCAGCGGTCAGTTCGGGGTCGAGGGCGAAGCGCAGACTCACGCCGCTCATCCTCGCCCGGGCAGCGTCCCGGTTGCCCGTCATGGTGACCAGGCTGACAGGTCGATCGGTGCGGGAGAGGGGATTCGAACCCCCACGTCCTCTCGGACACAGGTTCCTAAGACCTGCGCGGCTGCCTGTTACGCCACTCCCGCCGGCCGGGAAAGTCTAGACGGTCGACGGGGCTGATCGTTCGGTGCGGGCTCTGTCGTGCTGAGTCATCTGCGCCATCAGCTCGACAGGCCGGCGGGCGGTCACCACTGTCAGCACCACCGGCACCGCCGCGGTCAGTCCAGGCCGAGGTCGCGGCGCAGCTTGGCGACATGGCCGGTGGCCTTGACGTTGTAGAGCGCCCGCTCGATCCGGCCCTCCTCGTCGATGACGAAGGTGGAGCGGATCACGCCGGTGACCGTGCGGCCGTACATCTGCTTCTCGCCGTACGCGCCGTAGGTGGTCAGCACCGTCTTGTCGACGTCGGCGACGAGCGGAAAGGTGATCGCGTCGCGCTCGCGGAACTTCGCCAGCTTCTCCGGCTTGTCCGGTGAGATGCCCACCACCTCGTATCCGGCGGCCTGCAACGAGGCCAACGAGTCCCGGAAGTCGCAGGCCTGCTTGGTGCATCCGGGCGTCATGGCGGCGGGGTAGGCGTACAGCACGACCTTGCGACCGCGCAGGTCGGCCAGGGTGAGCTGCCCGCCGGTGTCGGTGGGCAGGCTGAATCCGGGCGCCGGGTCGCCGGGGGAGAGGCGGGCGGGAGCGGTCATGGCACGACCCTACCGCCGCGCTGGACCAGCCGGTCGGCGCGGCACGTCGGACGAGGCGTACGGCACTGTTGCCAGGTATTGGCAACAGCGTGGTACGGGAAATACGCTCACCCCTGTCGGCGGGCACGGGTCCGCCGATCCGTGGAGGTCATGTGGAAACCCTGGCGATGCACATCTCCAACGGCATCATCAACGGTCCGGTCGCCGCGGTCTTCGCGGTGGTCGCGCTGGCGGCGATGGCGTACTGCGTCATGCGTGGCCGGCAGGACCTGGACGACCGGCTGGCGCCGATGGCCGGCCTGGTCGCCGCGTTCATCTTCGCCGTGCAGATGCTCAACTTTCCGATCTTCACCGCCGGGGTCAGTGGCCACCTGCTCGGCGGCGCGCTCGCCGCGATGCTGGTCGGGCCCTGGGTCGGCGCACTCTGCGTCGCGGTGGTGCTCGTGGTTCAGGCCCTCGTCTTCGGCGACGGCGGGGTGGCCATGCTCGGGCTCAACATCACCAACATGGCCGTGATCGGCATCGCGGTGGCGTACCTGCTGATCGCGCTGCTGCTGCGGGTGCTGCCGCGCACCCCGGCCGGATTGGCGGTCACCGCCTTCGTCTCCGCGCTGGTCAGCGTGGTCGTCGCGGCGATGGGCTTCGTGCTGCAGTACCAGCTCGGCGGCACCACCGATCTCGGCGGCAACCTGGCCGGCCTGGCCGGCACCATGGCCGTGTCCCACCTGTTCATCGGCATCGGCGAAGGGCTGATCACGGCCACCACTGTGGTCACCGTGGCGAAGGTCCGTCCCGACCTGGTGTACGCGCTGCGCGCCCTGAAGCCGGCCGCACCGGCTTCCGTCCCGACCGTCGGAGGTGTTCGGTGAGGAAGTGGGGTTTCGTCGTCGGTGGGCTCCTCGTCGCCCTGCTGCTGGCCGGCGTGGTCAGCAACTTCGCCTCGTCGCACCCGGACGGGCTGGACTCGTCGCTACGGGAGGGCTGCACCTTCGACGCCGACGACGAGATCACGGGCGGCAGTTGCCCGGCGCAGCAGGAGCGGGAGCACGAGATCGGCGGTCCGCTTGCCGACTACGGCATCGCGGGCGTGGACAACGACTTCCTCTCCACCGGGCTCTCCGGCGTGCTGGGCGTACTGGTGACCTTCGCCGTGGCCGGCGGTGCCTTCTGGCTGGTCCGCCGCCGGGAACCGGCGGGGGAGAACGCCACCGGGGCGCAGCGCACCGACCCGGCCACCACGAGCGGCGGGTAGCCGAGATGGGGGCCGGTCACGCCCACGTGCTGTACCGGGCCACCGGATCGGCGGTGCACCGGCTACCACCGGAGGTCAAGATCGCGGCGATGGTGGCGTTCACCATCGCCGTGGTCGCCACCCCCCGCGAGGCGCTCTGGGCCTTCGGCGCGTACGCCCTGCTGGTCGCGGTCGTCGCGGTGCTGGCCCGGGTGACGGCCCGCTGGCTGCTGCTGCGGTCGACGATCGAGTTGCCGTTCGTCCTGTTCGCCTTCGCCCTGCCGTTCCTCGGCGCGGGCGAACGGGTGGACGTGGCCGGGCTGCACCTGTCGGTCGACGGTCTCTACGGTGCCTGGAACATCATCGCCAAGGGCACCCTCGGCGTCTGGGCGTCGCTGCTGCTGGCGGCGACCACCACCACCCGTGACCTGATCGTGGGGCTGGACCGGCTGCGCTGTCCGCAGATCGTCACCCAGATCGCCACCTTCATGTTGCGCTACCTCGACGTGCTGGTCGGCGAGGCCCGACGGATGCGTCTCGCCCGGATCTCCCGGGGTGACGATCCGCGTTTCGTGTGGCAGCTGCGCGGCTTCGCCGCCGGCATCGGGGCGCTGTTCCTGCGCGCCTTCGAGCGGGGCGAGCGGGTCTACCTGGCGATGCTCTCGCGTGGCTACACCGGTCGGATGCCGACGGTGTGGCAGGGCGGCGCGGCGGCGACGACCGGGCAGTGGCTGATCGCGGCCACCGTGCCGGTGCTGGCGGGCACCGTCGCCGCCACGGCCGCCGTCCTGACATGATCGAAGCGTGCAGCCCACCCCGCCCAGCCTGGCCGTCCGTGGCGTCCGGTACGCCTACCCCGACGGCCACGTCGCGCTGCACGGCGTCGACCTGACGGTGGCGCGCGGCGAGCGGGTCGCGCTGCTCGGCCCCAACGGCGCCGGGAAGACCACGCTGGTGCTGCACCTCAACGGCATTCTGGCGCCCACCGAGGGACAGATCGCGGTCGGTGGGCTGACCGTCGGCCCGGACCGGGCGACGCTTGCGGAGATCCGTCGCCGGGTGGGCATCGTCTTCCAGGATCCGGACGACCAGCTCTTTCTGCCCACGGTTGCCGAGGACGTGGCGTTCGGCCCGGCCAACCTCGGGTTGCGCGGGCCGGAACTGGCGGCCCGGGTGGACGAGGCGCTGGCCGCGGTGGGCATGTCGGAACACCGGGACCGGACCCCGCACCACCTCTCCTTCGGGCAGCGTCGTCGGGTGGCGGTGGCCACCGTGCTGGCGATGCGGCCGGAGATCCTGGTGCTCGACGAGCCGTCGTCGAACCTCGACCCGGCGGCGCGGCGGGAACTGGCCGGCATCCTGCGCACCCTGCCGGTGACCCTGCTGATGGTCACCCACGACCTGCCGTACGCGTTCGAACTCTGCGACCGCTCGGTCATCCTCGACGGCGGGCGGATCGTGGCCGACGGGCCGACGGCCGTGCTGCTCGACGACGAGGAACTGCTCGCCCGGCACCGCCTCGAACTGCCCTACCCGTTCCGTCCCACCACCGGGCGCACGCCGATCAGCGAGTGACGGCCGTTGTCGCGGTCGGGCGGCGGGCGGCGGTGTGCAGGCGCAGCAGCGCGGCGGCCAGCGCACCGGCACCGGCCACCACGACGAGGACGACGAGTGTCCGGGCGACGGTCGGCGGCCACGGCGTCGGAAGCACGGCCCGGCTGAAGCCGGCGACGTTCGTCACCCCGGCGAACAACGCCAGGCAGACGCCCGCCAGCGCCACCACGAAGTCGACGTGGGACCGGGGAGCCGACGACGAGGCGCCGCCGCCGGTCGCCGCCCGTGTCCCGGCGGCGATCGCCGCCAGGCCGGTCAGCAGGGTCCACACCGGACCGGTCAGCAGGCCGGCCAGCACGGCGCCCGGTCCCTGCGCCCCGGCGTCGAGCGTCCGCCCGAGCGCGAGCGCGACCGCAGCGGCTCCGCCGACGATCAGCAGCCCGCCGAGGGCGACGAGCGCCCGCCGCCCGGGGCCGGAGGCCGCCGGCAGCACCCCGAGCGCACCGACCGCCAGCACGCCGACGACGGTCACCACCCACCAGGTGTACGCGTCGGGCGGCGGTACCCAGTCCAGGGTGCCGCGGATCTCCGCCGGTCCGTCCGCGCCGCGTAGCGGTACCACCCAGTCGCGTACCCGGTGCTCACGGTCGGGTGCGGCGCGGACCTGGGCGGGCGGTTCCGCCTCGCGCCACCGGGCCCGCTGGTCGTGCCAGCGGGCCGTCGTCCCGCCGTCGACCCGCTGCCAGCGCGGCTCGGCGGCCGGGTCGGCCTCGGCCGGCAGGGCGGTGTCACCGACGAGCGTGCGGTTGAGATACGTCGCGGGTGAGCGGGAGTTCTCGTAGACGCCGTCCGGTCCGATCCGCAGGTACGGCTCACCCGAGTAGCCGATCACCTCGACCGGCGTGTCGCCGGTGTTCGTCAGTTCCAGCCGGGCACCCGCCTCGATGACCCGTACCCGCAGGTCCGGGTGGCCGGCGGCGGTGACCGTCACCCGGTAGTCGGTGCCGTTGGGTGCGTCCGCGCCGTGGGCGAGGGCGGGGGCGGCGGTGGCGAGGATCGCGGTGATCGTGCCGGTGAGCAGCAGCCCGGCCCGGGCGAGCAGGGTCACCGGCCGGCCGCCTCCACCGCCGCGGTGATGTTCTCCGGCGTCCACTCCCGCACCGGCTCGCCGTCGACCAGGATGGTCGGCGTACCGGAGACGCCGGCCCGGTTCGCCTCGTCGGTGACGTGCTCGGTCCACGGCAGGTACTTCCCGTCCCGGACGCAGCTGGCGAACGCGTCGCGGTCGAGCCCCACCTCGGCCCCGATGTCGATCAACTCGTCGTTGCTGAGGCCGGCACCGCCCTCCGGCGGCTGCCGCTCGAACAGTGCCGCACTGAACTCGGTGAACTTGCCGCCCTCGGCGGCGCAGCCGGACGCGGCCGAGGCCCGGGTCGAGTAGTCGGTGCTGGAGTAGCGGTCGAGGTAGGCCACCGGGTGGTAGACCACCCGTACCTTGCCGTCGGCGACCAACTGGTCGATGGTGGCCCCGCTGGTCTGTTCGAACTGCTTGCAGGCCGGGCAGATGTAGTCCTCGTAGATGTCGACGGTCACCGGCCCGGAGCCGACCACGATGCCGGTGCCCGCGTCGTTGGCGCCCGGCGGCGCGGTGAACTCGTCGGACTGCTGGCTGGACCAGACGCTCCAGCCGATCAGGCCGGCGATGACCAGCACCAGCACCGCGCCCACCGAGATCCACAGGGTCCGCTTGCGGCGTCGCTCCCGGGCAATCTGTTCCCGGACCACCCGGGCCGCGTCCTTGCGCCCCTTGCGACTACTCATTGTCGTCCTCCACCGGTTCGCCCGTCAGCGCGCCGTCGGCGGAGACGGCGGTGCGGGGCCAGATCAGCAGGAACCCGGCCAACGCCAGGAAGCCGATGTCCCGGAGGATCTCCGGGAGATAACTGGGGCTCTCCCCGGCCGGCAGTTCGCCGCCCACCCCGAAACAGCCGCAGTCGATGGCCAGCCCCCGCGACCAGGCCGAGGCGATGCCCGCGATGAAGACCAGCAGCAGGGCCGCGGAGACCCCGGCGGCCAGCCTGGTGGCCAGCCCGAGCAGCAGCAGCAGGCCCAACGCCAGCTCGACGAACGGCAGGGCCGCACCGACCACCACGGCGACGTCGTACGGCAGCACCTGGTAGGCGTTCACCGCGCGGCCGGAGGCGGCCAGGTCGCCGACCTTCGACCAGCCCGCCCAGATCCAGACGCCGGCCAGGCCGAGCCGGACGGCGAGACCGAGCCAGGGGCGCCAGGTGCGCGGGTTGGCGTTCACCCGGCCAACGCCTCGTCGACGGCGTCGACCAGCTCGGCCCGGGCCCGCGCCACCCGCGAGCGGATGGTGCCGACCGGCACCCCCTCCACCGCGGCGGCCTCGGCGTACGACAGGCCGAGCAACTGGGTCAGCACGAATGCCCCACGTCGTTCGGGGGCCAACCGGCGTACCAGGTCGCTCGCGCCGAGCTGACCGGCCGGGTCCGGGTGCGGCACGTCGGTATGCGCGTGCGCGGTGAGCCGTTGGTCCAGTCGCCGCCGCCGCAGGACCGTGCGCAGGTGGTCGGCGCAGGTCCGCCGGGCGATGCCGAGCAGCCAGGTGCGGGCGCTGGACCGGCCGGCGAAGGCGGGCAGCGCGCGGAACGCCCGCAGGTAGGTCTCCTGGGTGAGATCGTCGGCGCTGTCCGGATCGATGAGCGCCGCGGTGAACCGCCACACCTCCGCCTGGGTGGCGCGGACGAACGCGGCCTGGGCGACCGGGTCGCCGTCCCGGGCGGCCAGCGCCCACCCGGTGGTCGGGTCGGCGGTCGGGTCGGGCTCTGCGTGCCGCGGCGTCCCGGCAGGTCGCCGGGGCCGGCCGTCGGCGCGATCCGGGCCGACGGTGCCGGTGTCGGCGCTGGCGGAGGTGTCGCGCGGGGCGGGGATCACGACAGTCCAGGTTACGCGGCGGCACGGGGAGCGGCAGGGTCCTTCGGCCCTTCCATGGGATGCGCCACTCCGGGAACTTTTCCGGTGTTTCGGCCGACTATCCGCCTGTGACTGCCGGTCCGGACTCCGCGCGCCCGTGCCCGATCACGGGTGATCGCCGCCAGTCGATGGACCTGGTTCGCCTGGACCGGCTGTCGTCGGCGACCATGGGCGGCATGACTGCCGCCCATCGCCGCCGGTTCGCCCGGCTGGCCGCGACCGCCGGCCTCCTGGTCGCCGTCGTGGCGCTGCTGCTCGTCCCCGCCAGCCCGGCCAGCGCCCACGCCGTGCTGTCCAGCAGCAGCCCGGCCGCCTCCGCCGTGGTGCCCGCCGCGCCGGCCGAGGTGGTGCTCACCTTCAGCGAGACGGTCCGCAAGGTGCCGGACCGGATCCGGGTGATCGCTCCGGACGGCTCGCGCGCGGACCAGGGCGAGCCCACCTTCGCCGGCAGTGTGGTCAACATCCCGGTCGACACCGGTCGCGGCAACGGCACCTACCTGGTCACCTACCGGGTGATCTCCGCCGACAGCCACCCGGTCTCCGGCGCGTTCACCTACTCGGTGGGCGCACCCTCCGAGCCGCCGGTGGACAGCGGCGACGACGGCCAGGCCAACCCGGTGGTCGGCAACGCGGTGAAGGTCGCCAAGTTCCTCGGTTACGCCGGACTGCTGCTGGCCATCGGTCCGGCGCTGGTGCTCGCCCTGCTCTGGCCGCGCCGGCTGTCCCGGCGCGGGCCGGCCCGACTGGCCTGGACCGGCCTCGGACTGGTGGCGCTTGCCACGGTGGCGGCGGTTCTGCTCCAGGTGCCCTACACCAACGGCGGCGGGGTGTTCGACGTCACCGGCGAGGGGCTGAGCCTGGTGCTCGGCAGCGCCTTCGGCGCCGCTCACCTGGTCCGGCTCGGACTGCTGGCCGCGGTGGCGTTGCTGCTCCGGCCGCTGCTGGCCGGCCCGGTGGGCCGGACGGACCTGGTGATCCTGGGCGTGCTGGCCGTGGGGGCGCTGTTCACCTGGCCGATCGCCGGGCATCCGGCGGCCTCGCCGGCCCCGGCGGTGTCGGTGCTCGTCGACACGGTGCACCTGGGCGGCATGGCTGTCTGGCTGGGCGGGCTGGTGATGCTCGCCGTGTTCCTGCTGCCCCGCGCCGACGAGCGCGAACTGGGGGCGATCCTGCCGATCTGGTCCCGGTGGGCGGCCCTGGCGGTCTCCGCGCTGCTGCTCGCCGGCACCGTCCAGGCGCTGATCGAGGTGGCCACCCCGGCGGCCCTGGTGAACACCACGTACGGGCGGTTGGTGCTGGCCAAGATCGGCCTCTTCGTGCTTGTCATCGCGGTGGCCGCCTACTCCCGCCACCTGGTGCGTACCCGGGTCGCGGCGAGTCGGCCGGCTCCGGTGCGCCGGGCGATCTGGGCCGAGCTGGCGATCACCGCGATCGTGCTGGGAGTCTCGGCCACCCTGGTCCAGACGACCCCCGCCCGCAGCGTCTCCACGGACGTGTCCGCCGCTGACAGCGGCTACTTCAGCACCACCGCCACCAGCTCGCTGTACTCCATGCAGATCGAGGTGTCGCCGGCCCGCCGGGGCAACAACTCGGTGCACCTGTACGCGTACACGCTGGAGAACCAACCGCTGCCGGTCGTCGAGTGGCAGGTCACGGTCGCCCTGCCGGCGGCCGGGATCGAGCCGATCCAGGTGCCCCTGCTGCCGCTCACCGACAACCACGCCACCGGTGAGATCAGCCTGCCCGCGGCGGGCGAGTGGGAACTGCGGGTCACTGCCCGTACCACCGAGATCGACCAGGCCACGGTGACCGTCACCGTGCCCGTCCGATAGAGAGGTTTCCTTGATGTTCCGTCACCGGCGTTTCGCCGCCACCGCCGCCGCTCTGACGCTCGGCGCCGTCGCTACGGCCGTGTTCGGCTTCGTGGCCCCGGCCTCCGCGCACGTCACGGTCAACCCGCGCGAGGCCACCCAGGGCGGCTACGGTCGGCTCGCGTTCCGGGTACCGAACGAGAGCGACACCGCGTCGACCACCAAGCTGGAGATCTTCCTACCGGAGAACGCACCGGTCGGTTCGGTGTCGACCATGCCGGTGCCCGGCTGGTCGGTGGCGGTGGAGAAGCGGCAGGTCGACCCGCCGGTGCAGGTGCACGGCAGCGAGATCACCGAGGTGGTTTCCAAGATCACCTGGACGGCCGGTGACGGAGCCGCCATCGCCCCCGGCACCTTCCAGGAGTTCCCGGTGTCCATGGGGCCGCTGCCCGAGACCGACCAGATGGTCTTCAAGGCGTTGCAGACCTACTCCGACGGTGCCGTGGTGCGCTGGATCGACGAGCCGCAGCCCGGCGGCGAGGAGCCGGCCGCCCCGGCGCCGGTGCTCACGCTCACCGCCGCCGCCGACACGCCGACGGAGGCGCCGGCCGAGTCGCCCGCCGCGGCAGCGTCCGACGACAGCGACGAGGACGGCAACGGACTCGCGGTGGGTCTCGGCGTCGCCGGGCTGCTCGCCGGCCTCGGCGGGCTGGTGCTCGGCGGGCTGGCCTTCGCCCGCACCCGGCGCTCCAGCGGCGCGGCGGCGACGCCAGCCCCCTGAGGCGTCACCGCATCGCAGGCCCGCCGGGTTGATCCCCGGCGGGCCTGTCCGCTTTCGGCGTCCGTGCCGTGGATATCCGCTGATCGGCGGGTCGGCGTAGGTAAGGTCGGCCGGGTGTCTGGCTACAGAGGGGAGCACGGCGCATGCGTTTCGTGTGGACGCTTACCGGAATGCTGCTGCTGACCGTCGGCACCGCCGCGCTGCTCGGTGCGGCCGCGCTCGGTCTGCTGACCGGTCACGCCGGCCCCGACGGGGCGTTCACCGCCCGGTTCGAGACCGTGCAGACGCCGGGCCACGCGGTGGTGGTGACCGACCTCGACGCGCTGGTGCGCCGGGAGGTGCCGTTCGCCCGGGGCGGGCAGGCCCGGCTGCGGCTGGACGCCCGTACTCCCGACGGCCCGGCCTTCGTCGGGCTGGCCCCGGCCGAGGAGGCGCAGCGCTGGCTGGCCGGCGCGCCGCACGCCGCGGTGCTCCGGGTGCCGCTGGCCCGGGGGCCGCTGCCGGTCCGGCTGGAACAGGTGACCCCGGCGGCGGGTACCCCGCCCACCGTCCCGGCCGCGCCCGCCGCGCAGACCTTCTGGGTACGCGCCGGCTACGGCGTGCTCGAGTGGAGCCCCGGCGACCTGGCCGGGCAGCGGCTGAGTCTGGTGCTGCTGCGACCCGACGGTGGGGCGGGGGTGACCCTCGACCTGCGCGCGGAACTGCGGGCCGGCTGGATCGCCCCGGCCACCTGGGGCTCACTCACCGGTGGAACGCTGTTGGTGATCCTCGCCGCGTTGGTGCTGCTGCGGCCGGTCCGGCCGCGCGAGGTGGTCCTCGTGGTCGAGCCGGACCAGGTGCCGGTGCTCGCCGGACGCCTCGGGATCAGCTCGCTCAGTGGCCTGGGAGCGCCGGCACCCCCGGGCCCCCGCAGGCTGCCGGAGCGTCAACTCGTCCCGGTCGCCGCCACCGTCCCCGCCACCGTGCCCGCCACCGCGACCCGATCCGCCATCGGCCCGGTCCCACGCCCGACCACCCTCGCCGAACTCCCCGACCCCGCAACCCCGCTCCAACGCCCCCACCCACCCCACTCGCCCCACTCGCCCCACCCGCTCCGCCCACCCGCCCCACCAACCTGACCGACCTCCCACCCCACCCTCCCCGCCCTCTCCCCTCGCCCGCGATCTTGCACTTTTGGTCTCGGCAAAGGGTGCAAAGGTGGCGTATCGGCGACCAGAACTGCAAGATCGACGAGGCGGGGCGGGGCGGGGCGGGGCGAGGCGGGGTGGGGGGGGGGGTGGGGGACGGGTGGGGGGCCCGCCGTGCGGCCGACGCGGCGGGCCGGCCGTCCCCGGGGGGTAGCGGGGGGCGTGG
>NZ_JBAGKI010000094.1:0-17682 GCF_036689795.1 Micromonospora palythoicola
GCCCACCCGCCCCACCACCCTGACCGACCTCCCCCCCCCCCCCCCCCCCCCACCCCCCTCGCCCGCGATCTTGCACTTTTGGTCTCGGCAACGGGTGCAAAGGTGGCGTATCGGCGACCAGAACTGCAAGATCGACGAGGCGGGGCGGGGCGGGGCGGGGCGAGGCGGGGTGGGGTGGGGGGTGGGGGACGGGTGGGCGGCCCTCCGTGCTGCCGACGCGGAGGGCCGCCCTTCACCGGGGGATATCGGTGTCCGTGGGGTTTTGGAGCCCTTGGAGCAGATTACCGATGGATGGGAGTCTCGGGAAGAGTGTCCGACTTTGTGGGCTGGTGACTCGGCGATCGTGCCCCGCCACGCACCGGTAGGACGACGAGCAGCACCAGACAGAGCCAGACGTACGCGTTGCGGAGCGCGAACTCCCACGGGCTGCCGGTGGGCGACGGCGTGATCCCCCAGTCGTAGAAGGACACCACCCCGTACACGATGATCGAGGTGACGCTGACGGCGATGATCACCAAACGGCGGCGTCGACGGGCGCCCGCGGCGGTGCGCGGGTCGGTGCCCAGCGCGGCGTCGGCGAGGATCACCACCGCCGGGATGAACCAGTAGATGTGGTGTGTCCAGGTGATCGGGCTGATCAGCGCCGCCACCAGGCCGGTAAGCGTCAGGCCGGTCAGCGCGTCTCCGGCCTGCGACGCCCGCACCGCCCGCCACAACCCGTACCCGCTGACCACCGCGACCAGCAGCAGCCAGACCAGCCGGTTCGGCTCCTCCGGAGCGGTGAGCCGGCTCAGCAGTCCGAACAGTGACTGGTTGCCGGTGTAGTCGGTGCGGCCGACCCGGTCGGTGGCCCACAACTCGTGCGTCCAGAACCGCCACGAGTCACCGGGTGCGACCGCCGCGGCGAGCAGGGTCGCCCCGGCCGCGGTCGCCCCGGCCACCACCGCCGCCCGCCACCGCCGGGTCGCCAGCAGGTAGATCACGAAGATGGCCGGGAACAGCTTGAGCGCCGCCGCCAACCCGATGCCCACCCCGGCCCAGCGGCTGTCACGGGGTACGGCGAACAGCAGGTCGGCCAGGATCAGCACCACCAGCAGCATGTTGATCTGCCCGAAGGTGATCGTCTCCCGGGTGCTCTCCACGCCGAGCACGAACAGTACGCCCACCACCAGGGTGAACAGGTGAGGTAGCCGGTGCCGACGGATCACCGGATCGAGCAGCCACTTCGTGGTGACCACCACGCCGAGCAGGGTCAGCCCGGTGAAGATCGCCACGGTGGCGCCCAGCTTCAACCAGGAGAACGGCAGCAGGATCAGCGCGGCGAACGGCGGGTAGGTGAAGAACAACTCGCCCTGCACCCGGTCCGGCTGTGCGTAGTCGTACAGCGGATTGCCGGCGGCCCACCAGTCCATGGCCGCCATATAGATCTTCAGGTCGAAGAAGTCGTGGGTGCGTCCCGGCAGGTAGAGAGCCGGGAGCACCGCCGCCAACGCCAGTGCTCCGACGACCCGGCGGGCCGTACGGCTGCCCGGATCGTCCAGGTCGACGCAGGGTGGTGTGGCGGGTTCGGCGGGCACGGGGAAGACCCTAGCGGTCGGTGACCGTGACGGCGCGGAGCCACGAGACTTGGCCTGCGCGTAGGCTGTCCCGGTGGCTGATCTTCTCGTCTGGATCGACTGTGAGATGACCGGGCTGGACCTCGGTGGCGACAAACTCATCGAGGTCGCCGCGCTGGTCACCGACCCCGACCTCAACGTGCTCGGTGACGGCGTCGACGTGGTGATCCACGCTGACGACGCCGCGCTGGACGCGATGCCCGAGATCGTCCGGACGATGCACGGCAAGTCGGGACTGACCGACGAGGTACGCCGCTCCACCGTCACCCTCGCCGAGGCGGAGGATCGGGTGCTCGACTACGTCACCCGCCACGTCAAGGATCCGCGCACCGCGCCGCTGTGTGGCAACTCGATCGCCACCGATCGTGGCTTCATCGCCCGGGACATGCCCCGCCTCGACGCCCACCTGCACTACCGCATGATCGACGTCTCCTCGATCAAGGAACTGTGCCGCCGCTGGTATCCCCGGGTGTACTTCGGCCAGCCGCAGAAGGGCTTGGCGCACCGGGCCCTGGCCGACATCCGGGAGAGCATCCGCGAGCTGGAGTACTACCGGCGGACCATCTTCGTTCCCCTGCCCGGGCCTGACGTGGAGAGCGCCAAGGCGATCGCCGGCGAACTCTGACGCCCAGGACTGCCGGGGGCGTGTCCCCTCGCGGCCGGGCGGCAACCCGCTGGACGGGGTCGGCCGTGGTGGGGGTATGATTTCACCGCACCCGCCCCTGGCGATCGACCGGGAGCGGCGGCATGGTGGCTGTAGCTCAGTTGGCAGAGCACCGGGTTGTGGTCCCGGTTGTCGTGGGTTCAATTCCCATCAGTCACCCCACCGGTCAGGCCCCCTCCACGGAGGGGGCCTGACGCTTTCGGGGTGACCGGCAGTCGGCCCGCTGAGGGGAGCAGCCGCCCCCGGTTGCGGCATGACGCGGTATGCCCCGCCGACGGAGGCCGCAGGTTGCGGCATGTCGTGGCACCGGTGCCGGCGTGCGGGTCAGGCGCCAGGGGCCTCGCTCGCCTCGACGTCCGGGTCGGTCTCGTCGTTGGCTGCCGGCTCGTACGGCAGGGCGCTGCCCTTGACGTACTCCTCCCAGCTGACGTTCCAGTCCGTCCAGCCGTTGCCGAGCTGGAGCTTGCGCTCGGTGCCCTTGACGACGATCGGGTCACCGACCCTGGTGTTCTTGAACAGCCAGGCGCCGTTGGCCATCGAGACGTTCACGCAGCCGTGCGAGACGTTCGTCGTGCCCTGCTGCCCCTCCGACCAGGGTGCCGCGTGGATGAACTCGCCACCCCAGGTGAGCCGCTGCGCGTAGTCGATCTTCGTTCGGTACCCGTCCTCGGGGCCCAGCTCGTCGTAGGTGTCGAAGACCGTCTTGCGCAGCTTCTCCATCACCACCATGGTGCCGCTGGAGGACGGGGTGCTCTTCTTGCCCAGGCTCACCGGAATGGTCTTGATCTTCTCGCCGTTCTTGGTGACGGTCATCCGCTTGGTGCCGTTGTCCACCGTCATCAGCAGCTTCGGGCCGATGGCGATGTCGACGGTCAGGTCGGCCCGGCCGTACCAGCCGTCGCCAAGCGGCAGCCCACCGGCCTGCACCCGGTACGACACCTTGCTGCCGGCCTGCCAGAACTCCTTCGGCCGGTAGCGGATCTCGGTGGGGCTCACCCAGTGCCAGATGCCCTCCTGGGCCGGCTCCGAGGTCACCGTCATCCGGCGTTGCAGGTCGGCGCGGTACTTCTCCGGGATGTCCCGGCCGAACTTGACGATCAGCGGCATGGCCACCCCGACCGTCTGGTCGTCGCCGAGGAAACTGCTGATGCGTACCTGCTTCTCCGGCTTCTCCATCACGGTGAAGGCGCTGGTCGCCGTCGCCGGCAGGCCGTCGTCGCCGGTCGCGGTGACGGTGACGGTGTACGACGCGCCGTAGGTCAACGCCCCCGCCGGCAGCCAACTGCGGCCGTCGGCGGCGAGCTCGCCCTCGACCGACTCGCCCTCGGCGTCGGTCAGCTCGACCGTGACGTCCTCGGCCTGCTCGGCGGCGAAGGCGATCGCCGCCGACGCCGGCACGTCCTTGGCGTCCGCCGCCGGCTCGCTGATGCTCACCGACGCCTTCGCGGCCGGCTGGTCGGCACCGTCCTGCCAACCCGGCCCCTTGTCGCCACCCTTACCGCCGGTGCAGGCGGAGGTCAGCGCCAACGTCACGACGAGCAGGCCCGCGGCGAGCACCCCCCGCCTCCGGTTGCGCTGGTCCCGAATCCGCATGGTGTCCTCACAGTCGTGGTCCGCTTCCCGTCCACATCACTGACGCACCGGTTCACGTACCCGTTGCGCCTAGTGAACCGAAACACGTGGAGCGGGATGTCCGGATAGTGACATATTTCGTCCGGTCAGACGGCCGGACCGGCGCCACCGTCCGGAACTGGCAGCGCACTGCCCTTGACGAACTCCGACCAGCTCAGGTTCCACGCGGTCCAGCCGTTGCCCGCCGCCAGCTTGCGTTCGGTGCCGGTGATGGTGATCGGATCACCGATCTTCGTGCGTTGGAAGAGCCAGCGGGCGTTCGCCATCGAGACGTTCACGCAGCCGTGGGAGACATTCTGCCGCCCCTGGACGTGCTCCGACCAGGGTGCCGCGTGGATGTACTCGCCGCCCCAGGTCAGTCGCTGGGCGAATTCGATGTCGGTGACGTACCGGTTCTCCGGATCCGGGTCGTCCATCGTGTCGAAGACAGTCGCTTCCTTCTTCTCCATCACCACGAGCGTGCCGCTGGACGAGGGGGTCTTCTTCTTGCCCAGGCTGACCGGCAACGTCTTGACCAGCTGCCCGTCCTCGTACACCCGCATCTGCTTGTCCGAGTTGGTCACCTTCATCTCGAAGGCCGAGCCGATCTTCGCGGTGGCGCTGCGGTCGACGTTGCCGTACCTGCCGTTGCTCAGCGGGATGCCGGCCAGGGCGATGCGTACCGTCAGCTTGGTGCCGGCCTTCCAGTACTCCGGCGCCCGGTAGTACGCCTGCGTGCCGTTGCTCACCCAGTGCCAGGCGCCCGGCTGCGGCGGGTCGGTCCGCACGAACATCCGTTTCTGCACCTTGGCCCGGTCCTTGGCCGGGATGCCCGGGTGGAACTCCGCCACCACCGGCATCGCCACCCCGTACGTCCGGTCGTCGAACAGGTACAACCCGGAGGTGATCATCGAGCCCGGCTTGGCCATCGTGGTGAACGTGCTGGTGCCCTCGCTCACCGCGCCGTCCGGCCCCTTCGCGGCGACGGTGGCGGTGTAACGGGTGGACCACTTCAGCGGGGCCGACGGCACCCACGACGACCCGTCCGTACGCAGCCTGCCCTTGATCGTCTTGCCGTCCTCGGTCTTGAGGGTGACCTGCGACACCTCGCCGCCGTCCGGCAGCTTCGCGCCGATCTCCACGCTGACCGGCCGGTTCTTCGACCCGTCGGCCGGGCTCACCGTCAGCGGCGGACCACTCGACACCGCCGGCGGGACCGGCGTCCCGGTGCCGGTCGCACCGGATGTCTGACCGGGTACGAACTCGGCCACCGCACGTTCCTCGCCGCAGCCCGACAATGCCAGCGACGCCACCAGCCCCAAGCCGCCCAACAGCGCCCCGGTCCGCGCGAACCTGCCCATCCCCACCCCTGTCGTTGCGCACCTGGCGGACATCGTGCCGTACCGCTGCCGTCCGGCATCACCCCGGTCCCACACTTTGCGAGGGATTTTTGGCTAATGTCCGATAAGCTCGACCGAAGGGGTGAGCCCGGGATCGGATTGGAACCCGGTTCGGGGCGCGTGCTAGTGTTTCCCCCGTTGTCAGCGAGCGCCGCTAGCTCAACTGGCAGAGCAGCGGACTCTTAATCCGCGGGTTCGGGGTTCGAGTCCCTGGCGGCGCACCAACGAGCAAGGCCCTGACCTGGTAGAACTCTGCCAGTCAGGGCCTTTTTCGCGTACGCCGGTGGTGGGTGGTGGCTCGGTGGGTGCTCGGGAGCCGTTGGACCGGGCCGGTGTCGGTGGGACGCGGTGCGGTGCCAGCGGACAGACCCTTGATCAACCGGGTGAGTTGCTGCCAGTGCGTCTCGGGCGTGGATGGGGGCTGGTTGTGCGTAGGTCGGTGCGGGCCATTCTGCTGGATGAGGACGACCGTCTCGTGCTGATCAAGCGGACCAAGTCCGGCCAGGCGCCGTACTGGACCACGCCGGGCGGTGGTGTGGAGTCGACGGATGCCTCTCTGGAGGCTGCGCTTCGTCGGGAGCTGCTGGAGGAACTTGGTGCCTCGGTCGATCGGTTCGCCCAGGTGTTCCTGTTCACCGTCCCGGCTGGTGAGGGTGTTTCTGTCCAGTACTTCTTCGCCTGTCGGCTACTCGAGCTGCGGGAGGATGCCCGAATCGGGCCGGAGTTCGATGATCCGTCGCGTGGTGACTATCGGCTCGACCGAGTGACGATCGACAAGCTGCCTGCGGTGGATCTCAAGCCGGAAGGGCTGACCGAGTTCATCACCTCCAACAAGGAGGCCCTGCTCTCGGTGTAGGCAGCTTGGCCAGAGCAACTTGCCCCTTACGGGCCGGCCGGGACGACCCGAAGGTGGCCGGGGACAACGTCCAGGGATACGACGTGTTGTTCTACGACGCGCAGACAAGCTCGTGCTGGGACGACAGATCAAGACGTTCGCCGGCAAACCGAATCAGTTTCCGGGCCGGCTCAGCGATGCGGCGCCGAACATGCAATACGACGGAGAGCTGCTGGTCCAGGTAGCGCCCGGTGTCGACGCGGCGGCTGTGGAGGGCATGATGAAAAGCTTCTGGGGCAACCGCTCCGATGCACGGCTAGCCGCCTACCAGAACATGTGGGTGGCGTTCCGGTCGCCGGACGGCAGGCCGCTGGGCTTGTGGATGCCAGGTGCGCGTGGCATGGGCGTGCCGGGCTGAACGGGGGACGACCTATGGGAATTGACGCCACCTTGTTCTGCCTGTGCCGACGGGTCCAGCTTGTCCTCGGCAAGCCGGTGCGTAACTCGTGGGACGACATCACCTACTTCGCCTACGCGCACCCGAGTACGCCGAAGCACAGTCAGTCGCGGCGGATGTCGGGGGCGTTGTGGAAGATCTTCGCGGAGCATGTCGGCCACCAGTTGCAGGTGATCTACGACTCTCAGTTGGAGTACGACGAGATGTGGGAGCCGCCTGGGCCTCCGGTCATGATCGGCGGTGACGAGCCTGGCGACATCGAGTTCAGTGACTACCTTGCCGACTGGCCCGAGGACAGTTTCGCCGACTACCCCAGTAACGGGTGGGATGTGTCGAAGACCGGCTACCTGTCCTGTTTCCGTTGTCGGGAACGGCTCTGCCTGGGGCAGGCGGTGCGCGACGCCGACGGCCGAGTGTTGTTCTTCCACAGTGGTGGTTTGGAGACTCCGGCCAACTCCCGGCAGCCGGTGCTCAACCGGGCGGTCTGGCGGTTTCTGGCCCACCACTCCACGCATGAATTGCCGATCATTGTCGGTCCACCGTACGACCGGGACATCGACAGGTACGTCGAGATCGGCGGCCAGCGGCCTGACGATGTTCCGTTTGACGACTACCTGGCCAACTGGCCGGGGTAGGCCGGGCGCATTCACCCGGCACGTCGCTCCGCATCAAGGGACGACGCCACGCCGACAGCCCACCCGAGGCGCGTGACGGTGGTGCTCCCTGGGTGCTCGGCCGCCATGGACCGGCTCGCTCGGAGTGGACTGGGGAACCTCGGTTTGGCACGAACGGGCGAAGCCAGGCAGCGCGTGGACCGGTGCGACCTGAAGGAACGGGAGAGCACTGATCAACGCCGCCAGGAACCCAGGTCGTGCGACTCCCGGAGGAGTCGACCCGGTTTCCCGCGAGCGGTGGGACAGAAATGCCCGGCCGACGGGGGACAGCGACGACGATCGGAGCCGGTGGGGGAGTCGCGCTCGACGCCGTACAGAAGCCGAACCTGCCGGATCCCTCCGGTCCGTTGCCGGTCTGCGTTGACGGCAGGTGCGACACCGGCCCGCATGGAGAAGAAACCGGGCTACCTCAGCCCGAACGATTACGAGACCGCCTGGCACCCCCGCCAGACACAACCAGCCTGACCGCCGATCGCCACCCTGCGGTAGCCGGCGCAGGTAACCACTGTATGGGCGCGGGGAAGACACAGGCTTGCCGAATCAGCCATACGCGTTCCGGGGCTCGGCATCGTGGGTGGTGCGCGCCGCGCACGTGACAGTGGCATTCATCGTCGGTCCTCCTTGTTTGACAAAGCACGAAGTCGGCCCCCAGCGTGTGCGCCGCGGGCCGATCGGGCCGCCGTATCGGGGAAAAGGCAGGGAGAGACCGCTATCGAAGGGCGGGAAATCTCTGGCAAGCACCCCGTCGCGAGCCGGCACCGGTTAACCGGTGACCACGCCTCATAGCTCGGCCAAGGCGACATTTCAAGCTTCATCGACACCATCGCACGAAATCCGGCGACTCGGCTGGAAGGGTTATGAGTCCGCACCTCCACGACTTCGCTGCCGAGCAACCGGGCTGGCCTGCTGAGGGTCGAGGCGGAGTATTGGTCAAAGCCATCGTTGTGGGTGTGCCGACACGTCAAGCATTGACTCTGATCATGCCATCCGGCACACTTTCCGGAGTCGCCACGATGCGGCCGGTAAGCCCTTTGTTGCAAGGTTGTTTCGGCAGTCAACGTAGACAGGCCCGGGTCCCCACAATGGCGTTGGGGATTACATAGAGTCTCTTCCCAGCATTTGGACGTCGATGGCTTTCTCGCCTGCCGGTTCCGCGTGCCTACGGGCACAGTTCTGCCGCTTGTGTGTCGCGGCTCTGGACTCGTCTCTGAAAGCCGGGTGGCGTATTTCTGACCGGTGCGGCTGATTCAGACCCAGATCTGAGTCGGCCTGTTCGTTTCCCCATGGATCGGAGATCTAGTGCGCATCGCCTTCCTCACCACTACTCAGCATGGCCACCTCAACCCGTACATTCCGGTGGTCAACGCGCTCCGAGCCGCCGGCAACGAGGTGGTGCTGCTGTTGGTGTCGGCGGACGGTGGCGTGCTCGGCGAGCAGCGTCGCCAGGCCGTGGGCGCGGCGGAGGTCCACATGGTCGGGCAGGTCCAGATGGCGCCGTGGAGCGACGATCCGGCAAAGATCGGTCCGATGCTCGAATCGTCACCGCTGGCGGACCAGGTGGCTGATGCGCTGCGGGCGACGGCGCCGGACTTCGCGCTGCTCGATTCGCTGCCGGTACTGGCGGCAGCGATGGCGGGGGCCCAGGCGTCCGGTGTGCCGTACGGGATGATCTGGGCAAACCTCGGCGGAGTATGCCCGAAGGAGCGTCGACAAGGTCGCTGGCTGTACGACGAGCAGGTTGGCGACTATCTGACCAGGCGCGGGGTGTTGTGGTCGACCCGGACGCACTCGGCGCGTTCGCCGGTTCTCAATGTGATGCCGACGATTCCCTCGCTCGTCGGGGACGAAGCGGTCACGGACGACGGCGTGCAGCTGGTCGGGTTGCCGGGTGCGGCAGGTGTGCGTGGTGACGAGGTCGCCTTTCCCGGCCTGGCGGACATCGACCCCGGCCGGCCGTTGGTGTTCGTCTCCTTCGGCACGATCTTCTTCAGACGGCCCGAACTCCTCCGCACGGTGATCATGGGGGCGGTGAAGACCGGTGCGCAGGTGATCGCCGCGGTGGGAGATCTCGCTGAGGAACTCGCGCTGCCCGCCGACGTGCTTACCGCCCCGTACGTGCCCCAACGTGAGGTGCTTGAACGTGCCGATGTGTTCATCACCCATGGCGGCTACAACTCGGTGGCGGAGTCGATCCGGGCGGCGACACCGATGCTGGTGATCCCGCTAGCTGTGGACCAGCCTATTCAGGCGTATTTCGTGGAAACCGCGGGCTTCGGCACGGCATTGGAGCCGGTCGACGTCTCAGAACAGGCAGTCGCTGACGCTGTGACCGATCTGCTCGATCCCGGCCGGGACTACCGGGCGCGGCTTCGCGCGGCGCAGCCCGAGTGTGGTGATTCCGCCGCACGCACGGCAGAAATAGTCGGCAGCATGAGCGAGAAGCTACAGCGAAAGGGGGAGCAGTGACGATAGAACTGCAGCGGCCGGTGGATGGCCAGATCGTGTTCGACGATCCTGAGAATTTGTCGTTCCGGGTGGACCGCCGGGCCTACACCGACGACGACGTGGCCGCACAGGAGATGACCAGAATCTTCGATCGCTGCTGGTTGTACGTCGGGCACGAATCGGAGGTGCCCGAGCTGGGCTCCTATGTGTCACGCGACGTCGGAGGGCGCCCGGTGGTCATGGCGCGCGGCTCCGACGGGGTGATCCGAGTGCTTGCCAACAGCTGCCCGCACCGCGGTGCGCTGATCTGCTCGCAGCCGGCCGGGCAGGCCAGATCGTTCCGGTGCCCGTACCACGACTGGACCTTCTCCAACCAGGGTGACCTGGTCGGGGTTCCGCTCCCGGACGGGTACGGCCCAGGCTTCCGCAAGTCCGACTTCGACCTGGCGCGACACCGTAGCGACAGTTACCGGGGTTTCGTGTTCGCGACCTTCGATCCTGAGCAGCCACGCACCTTGACCGAGTATCTGGCGGGCGCGACGGAGTACCTCGATCTGATCGCCGACCAGTCCGAAGTCGGCATGGAGGTGATCCAAGGCGCGCAGTTGCACGGGGCCCGGGCCAACTGGAAGCTGATGATGGAGAACAGCGTCGACATCTACCACTTCCGCGCCCTGCACAAGCGTTACGTGAGCTACATCGAGTCGCTCGGGACGATGGCACCGCGACGGCGGGGCGGGTTCGCCCGCGCTCTCGGACGGGGGCATGGCGCCAATGAGTTGGTACCGGCGGCAGCCCGACCGCTCGCCTACTGGACGCCGATGTTTCCCGCCGAGGTCAGGTCACGGATGGAGGCGACGGCCGCCCGGTTCGTCGAACGGTTCGGCGCCGAACGCGCCCAACGGATCACCGGCGCCAACCGGGCTTTGATGATCTTCCCCAACCTGATGATCATCGACGCCATCGGGATCACCATCCGCAAGATCGACCCGGTCAGCGCCGGCCAGATGTCCATCACCTCGGTCGCGCTGGCCCCCAAGGACGAGGATCCGGACATCCGGGAACTGCGTAAGAGTCACTACCTGACCTTCCTCGGTCCCGCCGGCTTCGCCACCCCCGACGACATCGAGATCATCGAGTCCTGTCAACGGGGATACCTCAATCGCACGCTCCGCCACTCGGACCTGTCACGCGGTATGGGCAAGGAGGTCCCCGAGACCACCGACGAACTGCCAGCCCGGGAGTTCTGGCGGCAGTGGGACCGGCTGATGCACGACGGCGACGACCGCGAGGAAGGTCACCACCTCACTCAGCGGGCCGAGAGGCAAGGGGGGCAACGGCGATGACCACCGACACGATCAACACCGAGCCGGCGGTCGACGAGACGGCCCAGATGCGGTTGTGGCACCGGGTGAGCCAGTTCCTCTTCCGCGAGGCGCGGCTGCTCGACGAGTGGCGCCTGCGCGAGTGGTACGACGAGATGCTGACCGACGACATCCGCTACCTGGTGCCGGCCACGGACGTCCGGGGCGAGCCGGCCGACGCGCTCGGGCTCATCGACGACAACGCCGCCCGGCTACGCCAGCGGATTGAGCAGATCCTCAACGGCGAGGTGTGGTGCGAGAATCCCCGCTCGCGGACGAATCGGATGATCAGCAACGTGGAGATTGTGGCTGATCGGGGCACGCACCTCGACGTGGCGGCGAATGTCGTCGTTTACCGGTTCGGGCACGGGCGCTCTGACTGTTACGTCGGAAAATTTCGGCTCGAACTCGCCGTCGAGGGCGAGTCGTTCCGGGTCCGGAGACGTCTCGTGGTGCTCGACCACGAGAGTCTCTTCGAACACGGAAAGCTCAGCATCATCCTCTGAGATCTGACCGGGACACGGCCCTCCTCACCGCTCTGGGCGCGGGGTGGGTCTGGTCAGGCTGTGCCGGTACCTGCCGCGCTGATCGACGATGCCGGCGGCGGGGCCCCGGCGGCGTCGCCGCCTTCTCGATGTGTACCGACATCTGCGCCGGCACTGCTCGTCGCCTTCGAGGCGGCGTAGCAGCTCACCACTGTCCGACAGGCCACCTGGCACCACGAAGGAGTGATCGATGAACCAGCCGCTCACCCGACATGAGCGGGGTGAGGCCATGTTCAAGCACGTCTTCGGCCGCGAACCCCGCCCAGGCTCCTACCCCGACTTCCTGCAGCTCACCATCGACCACTTGTTCGGTGAGATCTGGACCCGCCCGCACCTGAGTGTCGAGGAACGCGAATTGATCGCGCTGACCGCGGTCGCACTGGCCCGGACCGACTGGGAGCTGCGCGGCCACATCGGTGCCGCCCTCCACCTCGGGATGCCACGAGAGAAGATCGTCGAAATCATCATCCAGCTCGCCTACTACGGGGGTTGGCCGGTTGCCAACAACGGGCTGCGCATCGCCCAGGAGGTATTCGCCGAGCTTGACACCGCCAAGGACACCAACCATGACCAGTGACCCTGCCTCCCTCGACCCCACCGTCAAGGTCGACCTCTGGCGCCAGCGGTTCTTCGAGGCCCAGGCGGCCGCCGAAGAGTTCATTCTCGGCATGCACGGTGATGAAGGCGTATCCGCGTGGATCCAGGCGAACTCGCGCATCACCGCGGACCTACTGCGATCGCAGCGGCCCGCCGGAGAGTCCGCCACCGCCCACTTCATGGCCCGGCTACAGCGCCAACTGCTGCTTTACGACTCGGCGGTGACCAGCGAGCCCCAGCCCTCCGGCACCGTCCTGCGCAACACCGAATGCGGGATCCTGCGGTACCGCAAACTGGCCGCCGGTGCCGGCGTCAAGCTGACCTTCGCCTCACCATGCCAGTACTGTCAGGAACTCAACACCGCCATCGCCGCCCGCTACGTCGAAGCGGACGTCACGGTGTCGTGCGAACAGGCAGGCGAGGGGTGCACCTGGCGCGCGGAATCCCAGCAGGCCGCAGGGGACGGTGCGGCCGGGTCACCTGACCGTGGCGGTACGTAGCTCCTACCGGCAGCAACGCCGTCGGTCGTCGGCTGGTTGTCGCACGTGGAATTTCGGTTCTTGCTCTGGGATGGAGTCCCCGATGAAGGCATCAGTGGTTGTACCGACATTCAACTCGTCCCTGCTGCTGGACCGATGCCTCCGCACGTTCCGTTCACAGAGTCTGGCTGTCGACGATTCCCTCGAAGTGCTCATCGTGGATGACGGATCGACCGACCCGACAGCAGAGACGGTGCAGCGTCACGTGATGGCCGACTCCCGGTTCCGCTACCTGCACCTACCTCGTTCTGCGGCCTCGTCCAGAAGTGCCGCAAGGAATCGCGGTGCGGAAGAATCGACCGGCGACATTCTGATCTTCGTCGATGGTGACCAACTGGTCCCGCCCACCTTCGTCGATCGGCATCTTCACCACTATCGGGACTCAGGCGGGAAGAAGGCCGTCATCGGCTTCAGAAAATATCTGCGGTCACCGGAAGCGTTCGATGAGCGCTTCGTGGAGGGCGGCGCGGAGGAATTCCTCGGCGGCGTGCTGAAAAGCGACATCAGGCTGGACCTGTTGAGCCGCCTGAGCGGTATCGATGATGGCCTGAAGACATCATGGCATCTCTTCTTCACCTGCAACGTGTCTGTACGCAGCGTCGACTACAAGCGCGTCGGTGGGTTCAACGAAGAATTTCGGGGATGGGGCCTGGAGGATTCCGAGTTGGGGTTCAGGCTGGAGCGCGCCGGCACGCGGTTAGTCTTCGACGACGAGAGCTTCGCCTACCATCAAGGGCCGCCGCTGAGCCCCAACGCACGTGTCTATGAGGGCTGGCTGAAGAACTTGAGCCTGTTCATAGCGCTGCACAAGGAATCTCCTGAGGTGATCCTCCAGGCCATGCTCGCGCCAATCTTCAACCCTGCGGTCGGCGCCAACTGGACCGATCTCTACGAGCGGTTCGAAATGTGTGCCAGGTCGACCCCCGCGGCCTTTCCCGGGTCACGTGTCGAGGTCGAGGAGGGCGATGTTCCTGTCGCTGTCGCATAGGCGGAGTTGAACGACGGGTCCGAGACGTCCACAGGAGGCGCCTGGTGGTGACGATGCACGAGAGATCTGTGTGGGCGGAACTCGTCGGCGGTCACAGATCGCGCCGCGACGGGCGGATGAGAATCCTGCATCTGGTGCCCGATGCTGGCTGGTCGCTGGTCACGTCGGCCGTGCTGGTCCAGATCGCCGCGGGGATCCTGCCGGTCGCGTTCATCCTCGCCACCTCAGCCGTGGTCGCCCGAGTGCCGGACGCGGTAGCCGGCGGGCTCGGATCGGCGGCCTGGAGCGACCTTCGGACCAACTTGATCCTCGCGGCGGCCGCGTTCTTCGGAGTGCAGCTGCTGCTGCCGGTACAGGAACTGCTCGGCAACCTGATCCGCCGTCGCCTCGACGACCTCGTCCGTGACCGGTTGATGGCGGCCACCCAAGCGAGCGGCGGCGTGGCCGTCATGGAGGATCCGGAGCTGCTCGATCACGTCGCCGACGCCAAGGACCGGCTGCGGACCGAAATGTGGTCGCCGGGTGCCGCAGGTGCCGGTCAGATCGCGCTGATCTCGCGGTACCTGCAGACCGTGCTCGCCGCCGGGGTCACGTCGGTCGCCTTCGTGTGGTGGGCCGGGCCGGCTCTGCTCGTCGCGGCCCTGACGATCCGTTTCGGCTACCGGCTCGGCCTGTCGGTGTTCACCGAGGTCTTTCGGAGCACCGCCCGGCTGCGGCGCCGCAGCGAATATCTCCGCACCATGCTGCTCCAGCCCGCGGCGGCGAAGGAGTTGCGGGTCTTCGGGCTCCTACCCTGGTTGAAGCAGGAGTACACGACCGCCGCCATGGACGCCGCCCACCCGGTCTGGCGAGCCCGGCGTCGGCTGTTCTACGGCCCCTACATTCTCTATGTTCTTGTCGCCTTCGCGCTGCTGGGCGTGCTGCTGACGGGAGCGGCTCAGGCAACGGCGGCCGGACTGCTCGGCCTGGGCGGGTTGATACTCGTATTCCAGGCGTCGCTGGCAGCCATGCGGATCGGCGGGTTCATCGCCGAGTCCGATGTGGCGACCGAGCAGGGCCTCAACGCCTACCGCTCGGTGGAGCGGATCGAGAGGATGAGCGAGGCCGCCGCCCGCACCACCGAGAGCGGCAGGGGCGATCCGGCAGGACTGCCCAGGACGGTGCTGCGGTTCGACAAGGTGTCCTTCGCCTACCCGGGGGGACCACCGGTGCTGAACGACCTCGACCTCACCATCGAGGCGGGCCGGTCGCTGGCGATCGTCGGCCTCAACGGCGCAGGCAAGACCACCCTCGTGAAGCTGTTGGCCCGGCTCTACGAGCCGACGTCGGGGGCGATCACCGCTGACGGCGTCGACATCCGGACCTTCCCGGCCACGGCCTGGCAGCGCCGGGTCGCGGCAATCTTTCAGGACTTCACCCACTTCGAGTTGCCGGTGCGCGACAACGTCGCCTTCGGGGCGGTCGAGATGCTCACCGAGCCGGAGCGTGCCGACAAGGTGGTCCGGGCCGCCCTGGAAAAGGCCGGCGCGGCGGATGTTGTCGACCGTCTCCCCCGTGGCCTGGAGACTCCACTGTCGCGGCGATACGCCGGCGGCGCCGAACTGTCCGGCGGGCAGTGGCAGCGCATCGCGATCGCCCGTGCTCTCGTCGCAGTCGAGGGTGGCGCCAGCATTCTCGTCCTCGACGAGCCGACCGCCAACCTGGACGTGCGGTCGGAGGTGGCGTTCTTCGAGCGGTTCCTCGACCTGACCCGGGGAGTCACCAGTCTGGTCATCTCGCACCGATTCTCCACGGTGCGCCGTGCCGACCGGATCGTCGTGCTGGAACACGGTCGCGTCGTCGAGGAGGGTACCCACGAGGAGTTGCTCGCCCTCGACGGTCGCTACGCGGAGTTGTTTCGGCTGCAGGCTGCGCGGTTCACCGAGGAAGAGGTGGAAGGCTGTGAATAGGGTGCTGCGCAGTGTCGGCGCGACGCTGGCCTCGGCGTGGCGGCTCAGCCCGGGGAGGCTGATCATCGCCGCCCTGTTGATGATGCTCGGTGCCGTGAGTGGACCCCTGCTGGCGCTCTTTCTGGGGGTGGCGGTCGACGCGGCCCTCGACGGGCGGACCGATGTCGCGGTCTGGACGGCGGCGGCCGCCGCCGTGAGTGTCCTGCTCAGCTTGACGATGGAGCACTTCGCCCACATCTTCTTCTTCGAACTCGGTGATCTGCACAAGCAGGACACCGAACGTCAGCTCGGCGACCTGGCGCACGGGCCGGTCGGGCTGGCGCTGCACGAACGGCGGGACGCCGCAGATCGCTTCGAACTGCTCCGACAACAGTCGTGGACGCTGAGTCAGAGCGTGCAGACCGTCCTGACGATCGGGGTGCTACTCACCCAGATCACCCTGACCGCCGTGCTCCTCGCCCGCATCGAGCCGTGGCTGCTCCTGCTGCCGATCTTCGGTGTCCCCCCGCTGATCGCCGGCCGGCTGGCCGAGAGGCGGCTGGAACGTGCCGAACTCGTGACCGCCGAGTCGGCCCGGCTGAGCTGGCACCTGTTCGAGCTGGCCCTCAGCTCGACAGCCGCCAAGGAGATTCGGCTCTTCGGGCTCGGCGGAGAGCTCCGCCGCCGCCATGGGGTGGTCCGCCGCGAGGTGGACAGGCGCCTGCGTCGGGCTGAATGGGTCGGCGCAGCGCTGCGGTTCACCGGTCAGCTGATCTTCGCGCTCGGGTACATCGGCTCCATCGTGCTGGTCGTTCGCGCCGCTATCAGCGGCGAGCGCACCGTCGGCGACGTCGTCCTCGCCATCACCCTGGCCGTGCAGACCAACGCGCAGGCTGCCGGCGCCGTCGCGCTCGCCCAGGCGCTGCAACGCAACGCCCGGGCCTTCGGGTGGTTGAGCTGGATCCGCGATGCGACACCGCCGGAACCCGGGCCGCCGGCTGACCAGACGCCGCCCGCCGTCCTCACCGACGGCATCGAGCTGCGGGACGTCGCGTTCCGCTACCCGGGCACCGATGTCGACGTACTGCAGGGCCTGAGCCTGCGCATCCCTTCCGGCACGATCGTCGCCATCGTCGGCGACAACGGATCCGGCAAGTCCACCCTGGTCAAGTTGCTCTGCCAGTTCTACCGGCCGACCGCAGGCGAGATCACCATCGATGGCGCCGACCTGCGGCGGCTCGACCCGCTGGGATGGCGCCAGCGGATCTCCGCCAGCTTCCAGGACTACCTCCGGCTGGAGCTGCGGGCCCGGAGCAGCATCGGCCTCGGTGACCTGCCTCGACTCGACGAACCGGGCGCGGTCGAGCGGGCGACCCGGCGAGCAGACGCGGAGGAGGTGATCGACCGGCTGCCGGTCGGCCTGGAGACCTACCTTGGCACGTCCTACGACAACGGCTTCGAACTGTCGGGCGGGCAGTGGCAGCGCATCGCGCTGAGCCGGTCGATGATGCGCGACGATCCGCTGCTGCTGTTGCTCGACGAACCCGCCGCCGCCCTGGACCCGCTGACCGAACACGCCTTGTTCGACCGGTACGCCGACGCGGCGCGCGACGTGGGGATCCGTACCGGCGGAGTCACCGTCTTCGTGTCACACCGGTTCTCGACCGTCCGGATGGCTGACGTGATCCTGGTCGTGTCGGACGGGCGGATCGTGGAGTCCGGCAGCCACGACGAGCTGTTGGCGCTCAACGGGATGTACGCCGAATTCTTCAGCCTGCAGGCGGCCGCATATCGCTGACCGTCAGGGCACGAACATCGAGCGAGACTCCTGATCCGTGGTTCGGGGTTCGAGTCCGTGGCACACGGGTCCCGTGAACAGTCAGGCCGAATGGGGTGGGCCCGGCCGGGCCCACCCCATGTCACGTGCGGCGGGCTGGCAACCGGCCCGCCGCACCGACTACTCGGACTTGCCGCACGCGTCGCCGCCGGTCAACTCGGCCGAGAGCGCCCAGAGCCGCA
>NZ_JBAGKI010000095.1:0-17163 GCF_036689795.1 Micromonospora palythoicola
CGCCGCCGGACATCCGGCGCACTGACCACCGCACGACGACGGCCGCCGTCCCCGTGGTCCGGGTGCGGCGGCCGTCGTCGTGCGGGCTGCGTCAGGTCGCTCGCGGTCAGCGCTGCTCGACGGGGAGGTAGTTCCGCTCGGCGGCACCGGTGTAGACCTGCCGCGGACGGCCGATCTTGGTCTCCGGGTCGTTGATCATCTCGCGCCACTGGGCGATCCAGCCCGGCAGCCGACCCAGGGCGAACAGCACGGTGAACATCTTCGTCGGGAAGCCCATGGCCTTGTAGATCAGGCCGGTGTAGAAGTCGACGTTCGGGTAGAGCTTGCGCGAGACGAAGAAGTCGTCGGCGAGGGCGATCTCCTCCAGCTGCATCGCGATGTCCAGCAGCGGATCCGGCTTGGCCATCCGACCGAGCACGTCCTGCGCCGCCGTCTTCACGATCGCGGCCCGCGGGTCGTAGTTCTTGTAGACCCGGTGGCCGAAGCCCATCAGCTTGACGCCGTCCTGGCGGTCCTTCACCTTGCGGACGAACGACTGCACGTCACCGCCGTCGGCCTGGATGCGCTCCAGCATTTCCAGCACCGCCTGGTTGGCGCCGCCGTGCAGCGGGCCGAACAGCGCGTTGACGCCCGCCGAGACCGAGGCGAACAGGTTGGCGTTGCTGGAGCCCACCAGCCGCACCGTCGAGGTGGAGCAGTTCTGCTCGTGGTCGGCGTGCAGCACGAAGAGCATGTCCAGCACCCGGGCGATCACCGGGTCCACCTCGTACGGCTCCGCCGGCACACCGAACGTCATCCGCAGGAAGTTCTCCACGTAGCCCAGGGAGTTCTCCGGGTACAGCAGCGGCTGCCCGATCGCCTTCTTGTACGCGTACGAGGCGATGGTGGGTACCTTCGCCATCAGCCGGACCGTGGACATCTCCACGTGCTCGGCGTCGAACGGGTCGAGGCTGTCCTGGTAGAAGGTGGAGATGGCGCTGACGGCCGAGGAGAGCACCGCCATCGGGTGGGCCTCCCGGGGGAAGCCGTCGAAGAAGCGCCGCATCTCCTCGTGCAGCAGGGAGTGCCGACGGATCCGCTCGGTGAACTCGGTCAGTTCCTGGGTGGTCGGCAGCTCGCCGTAGATCAGCAGGTAGGAGACCTCCAGGAAGGAGCTCTTCTCGGCCAGCTGTTCGATCGGGTAGCCCCGGTAACGCAGGATGCCCGCGTCACCGTCGATGTAGGTGATCGCGGACGAACAGGCGGCGGTGTTGACGAACCCGGGGTCGTACGTCGTCAGCCCGGTTTCCTTCAGCAGCTTGCCCACACCGATCCCGGCGGGGCCCTCGACCGCGGAATGTACCGGCATCGACAGCTGCCCGCCGGGGTGATCGAGCTTGACTTCCGTCATGTGGTTCCTCGCTTCGCCGGCAGATCTACGTTGAATTGCCTTCGCTTCTACCGTAATTGCGGTTGCGGCGACACCGCCCCTCGTGGTTCGGCGGTGAGGCATGCGTCACCCGATTCCCGACCGAAGCGCTGGGAAACCCGGACGGCGGGGACGGACAGCCACGGAAGGCACACGTGACGTGCAACCAGGCGACGTGATCGGGACCGATCCGGCACGTACCGGCCGCGCTGTCCGGCCGGTCAGGAGATCGACAGCTGGCGCAGCCGGCCGTCGGGGCCGACCAGGTAGAGGTCGAGCCGGTTGGCGCCGGCCCGGAAGAGCCGGTCGTCGGCGAGCAGGGCCGCGAAGCGTCGGCCGCCCGGGTCCGGGGCGACCACCGGCACCACCGTCGCGACCGTACCGTTGACGGCCACCGCCAGTTCGGTGCCGTCGGTGACCTCGTCGCCGACGGTCCCCCAGATCATGCCGGGCAGCACACCCTCGTCGGGATCGACGGCGCGGAAGGCGCCCAGCCCGCCGACCCGGGCGCTGCCCGCGGCCGGCGCCGCACCCACGGCGGTGCCGACCAGCCGGTGCGGGGGTGCCGGTGACGGCGCGACCGGCACCCCGCCGCTGATCGGCATCGGTTGCGACGGCCGGTCGTAGAAGACCTTGCCCGCGTCGGTGCGGGGCGCCTGTCGGGCGGACCGACCGTCGACCCGCCAGGGCAGCCGGATGGCGGCCTCCTCGGCGACCGTCGGCAGCAGGTCGACGTGTTGCCAGTTGCGGTCGTCGACCCGCCCGCCGCGCTGGCCGGGCGTCTTGACGAACAGCGGCACCCAGGCCACCTCGTCGGCGGCGGCCCGGATCGCGTCCTCGCCGCGCCCCTGCACCCCCTTGGTGAAGCTGACCCCGTGGTCGGCGGTGACCACCACCAGCGCCTCGTCCCACAGGCCGCTGGCGCGCAGCGTACGCATCGTCTCGCCGATCAGCCGGTCGGTGTAGCCGAGCTGGGCGAGGTGCCGGGCACGGGCCAGGTCCACCCAGCCGTCACCCTCGTTGGGGAAGTCCTCCGGGGCCTCGTACCGCGCGCCGGACGGCAGGAACGCCCACGGCGAGTGGGGCATCAGCAGGTGCAGGAAGTGCAGCGTCGGTCGCGCCGACGGGGTCAGTCCGTTGAGGAAGCTGGTGAACCGGGCCGGCTGGTTGACGTTGAGGCTGTCCCAGCGGAACTTCGGGTCGGTCGGCACCGGCTCGGCGGCGTCGATACCGGCCTCCGCCGCGGTGCGCTCGCGGTAGGAGTCCTCCGGGTCGATCCGACTGTCGTGCGGCGCGGTCACCTGACGCAGCAGCCCTGCCGTCTCCCGCACCAGCACGCCGATCCCCTGCTCCGGGGTGACCGGCTGCTCGCAGCGGCTCGGTGGGCAGAGCCGGGTGATGCTCTCCTCCGCGCGGATGTCGTAGAGCCCGCCGAAGGCGGTGAAGAGGTTGTCCGGGTAGTGCGAGTAGTGCGGGGCGAACGGCTCCGCCGGGTAGCGGCCGGTCAGCATCGCCGGCAGCGCGTACGGTGTCCATCCGCTGACCCCGGTCGCGTTGCGGTACCAGGTCGAGGCGGCGGCCAGCTCGGCGAAGTGCGGGAACCGGGCCGCGTCGACGCCACCGGCGGCGTCGAGCAGGGAGACCAGCGGAAGTTCGTCGAGGATCAGCATGACCACCGGCGGGTGCCGGTTGCCGGTCGCCGTGCCCGCCACGCCGCCGTCGCCGAGCGGCAGCACCACCGGCCCGGTCGGCGAGGCGAACAGGAACAGCCCGACGAAGATCGGCGGGCCGAGGGCCGCCAGGCGCAGCACCCGGCCGAGGGCCGTCCAGCGCCGGTGGGCGACGGCCGCGCCGGCACCGGCCGTCGCCGCCACCAGCAGCAGCGGTACGCCCCGCAGCGGCGTGGTGTGCCGGCCCACCTGCACCGCCAGCGCGGCGACCAGCAGTCCGAGCAGCAGGCTGTGCGTCACCGTGCGCGTCGCGGCGCCGGCCAGACCCGCGAGCAGGCCAACCAGCCCGAGCGCCACCGTCGGCACCACCGCGACCAGGGCCACCAGCAGCAGGATCTCACCCCGGTCGGCGCGGTGGAACAGGAAGAAGTCCGGGCTGCGGCCGAGGATGTCCAGCAGCGGTTGGGTGACCACCAGTCCGACCAGCGCGGTGACCTCCAGCAGCCGCCGGCCCTCGGCCCGCCCACCGGACCAGCCCCACCACCGCCGTACGCGCGGGGTCGGCTGCCCGGTCCCGCCCGCAGACGCGGATCCGTCAGGCGTCGGATCGCCGTCGACGGTGCCGGCGGGCCGGGCGGCAGCGCGGCTGCCCGCCTCGGCTCCGGTGCCGGGGCGGTCGGTCACGGAAGCGCCACCCGGTACAGGGTGCGCGTGCCCGAGGGCAACTCCAGGCGGTCCTCGACGGTGCCGTGTTCGGCGAGCAGCGTCTCGAAGGCGTCCCGGCGGTAGTCGGGGAAGATGCCGTCGGGCTTGTTGGCCAGCAGCCGGGCCGCCATCGGGTCGTCCGGGTGGACGAACTCGACCACCAGCCGGCCGCCGGGTGCGGTGAGGCCGGCGAGGCAGGCCACCACCTCCGGCAGCGGCACGTTGCGCCCGATCGCCAGGTGGTGCACCAGGGCCAGGGCGAGCACGGTGTCCGCGTCGGCCCGGGCGGCGAACGAGGCCCGCTCGATACCGCGCCAGCCACCGCCGGGGGACGGGTCGGCCAGATCCATCACCAGCGGCAGCACGTGCCGTTCACCCTCACCCCGCAGGGAGCGGTACAGCCGGTCGACCACCGCCGGGTCCTGCTCGACGGCGACCACGTAGTCGGCGTGCCGCGCGGCGAGCCGGGCGTACCGTCCGTCGTTGGCGCCCAGGTCGAGCACGAGCCGGCGCCGACCGGCGGCGCTCAGCGCGGCGAGCACGAAGCGCTCCTTGCTCGCCCGGTCGTCGCCGGAGTAGCCGCAGGTGTGCTGGTAGTCGACCCAGTGGGTGGCCGCCGGCTGATGGTCCAGGCGGCGGACCAGCTTCTCCAGCCCTCGCACGGTGGCCACCGCCAGCTCCCGGGTGTATCCGGCGTCGCGCAACTGGGCGCGTACGTCGGCGGTGCTGGTGGCGGCGCTGCGGCGTTGCACCGAGCCGTGCAGGTGGACGTGGGTGAGCACCCCGGGCAACAGCCGGCGGGTGCCCCGGAACAGTGGCCCCATCTGCTCCGGCTCGATGCCGTCGACCTGGGCCCGCAGCCACGGCTGGAAGGCCAGCCCCAGGTGGGCGCCGAGCATCAGCGGGTAGAGCAGCGTCTGGCAGAACTGTCGGTAGCCGGCCCAGGGTTCACCGTCGCGCAGCGGGGTGAACGACCCGATGTCGATGAAGACCGGCTCGGTCCCGCGCCACTGGAGGTTGTACGCCGAGCCGTCCTTGGTGGTGAAGCCCGCCGGCAGGGCGGCCCGGAGGATCTCCAGGTGCAGCAGCGCGGCGTCGCGCAGCATGGCGAAGGACCATTCGTACGGGTGTGAGACGAACGGGACGCGCTCGTGCCGCAGCACCGTCGCCCAGCCCGACGACGCCGGAGCGGTCGGCAGCTCCCGCAACGGCGACCCCGCCGGCAGTTCCTCGGTGCCGCAGACCTTGCCGGCGGTGAGCAACGGCGGAAAGAAGCTGCTGGCGGCGAGGGCACGCCAGTCGGCGGCGGCGGTCCGGTCGAGCGCGCGCAGCACGTCGTCGCCGGCGTGGAACACCCGGTTGGCCGGGTCGCGGAACGAGCCGGGTTCCGGCCGGGGGCCGACGTGCGGCGGGGCCGGTCGTGGCGACCGGCCAAGGTCCGGGATCACCATCGGGTCGGGTCAGCTCTGGTCGGTGGGCTGGCGGCGGAACCGGCTGACGAGCCTGCGCCAGTAGAGCTTGGCCGCCACCGCGACCCCGGCGATTCCGCCGACCACCGCCTGCACGATGAGGCTGCCGGATCCCGCGTCCAGGTAGGCCAGGTGGTTCACCGACCGCTCCTTCCCTCTGCCGTCACAAACCGACACCAACCGCCGTAACCCCACATTCCGCATTACGGCGGCCCAGCCGGACCTATGCCACCGTACGCCGCCCATCGCCCCCAGCCGGGCACAACCGCCCACTTCCCCACCCCAAATCCCACCCCCACCCACCCCACCCACCCTCCCCACCCTGTTGATCATGAGGTTAGCGGCGTTTTTGATCTTCAAAAGTGCCGCTAACCTCATGATCAAGGCGGGCCGGGGGCGTCGGTCGTGGGGTTGGGGAGGCGGACGGTGAAGATGGTGTGGCCTGGACGGGAGTGCAGGGTGACGGTGCCGTGGTGGGCCTCCACCACGGCGGCGACGATGGCCAGTCCGAGGCCGGTGCTGCCGTGCGCGCGGGAGCGGGAACTGTCGCCGCGGGCGAAGCGTTCGAACACCTCCGGCCGCAGCTCGGGGGGTACGCCGGGGCCGTCGTCGGTCACGCTGAGCTCGGCGGCGTCGCCGGTCCGGCGCAGGCTGGTGGTGACGGTGCTGCCGGGTGGTGTGTGCACCCGGGCGTTGGTCAGCAGGTTGGCCAGCACCTGGTGCAGCCGGGCGGGGTCGCCGGGCACCCGGATCACCGTCTCGGGCAGGTCGAGCTGCCAGCGGTGCTCGGGGCCGGCCACGTGCGCGTCGCTGACGGCGTCCACCACCAGCGCGGTCAGGTCGACCGGTTCGACCGCGAGCGGTCGACCGGAGTCCAGCCGGGCCAGCAGCAGCAGGTCGTCGACGAGGCTGGTCATCCGGGTGCTCTCCGACTCGACCCGGCGCAGCGCGTGGGCCACGTCGGCCGGCACCTCGGCACGGCCCCGGCGGGCCACCTCGGCGTAGCCACGGATCGCCGCGAGCGGGGTACGCAGCTCGTGACTGGCGTCGGCGACGAACTGGCGTACCCGGGTCTCGCTGGCCTGCCGGGCGGCGAGGGCGGCGGCGACGTGGCCGAGCATCCGGTTGAGCGCGGCGCCGACCTGACCGACCTCGGTGCGCGGGTCGGTGTCGGCGGCCGGCACCCGGTCGGAGAGCGCCACCTCGCCCCGGTCGAGCGGTAGCTCACTGACCCGGGCCGCGGTGGCGGCCACCCGGCGCAGCGGGCGCAGCGTGGCCCGGACGATCAGCGCCCCGGCGGTGCCGGCGACCAGCAGGCCGACGGCGGTGACCCCGGCCTGCGCGGCCACCAGCGCCCAGACGGTCTCCCGCACGCCGGCCAACGGCACGCCCAGCACCCGCACGGTCCCGGTGGCCGACCGCCGGGCCACCACCCGGTAGCCGCCCCGCTCGCCCAGGCCGACGCTGTGCGCCCGGCCGTCGGTGGGCACCTCGGCCAGCGCCCGCACCTGGTCGACCGGTACCGACTGCTCCTGTCGGCCGACAAGCGTCCACGCCTCGGTGACCCGGCCGTCGACGACCTGGGCGCTGATCGTGCCGGGCGGAAAGCCGCGCGGCACCCGCACATCGCCCCACGGGCCGGTGCCGGGGCCGGGTTCCCACGGCGCGGTGGGCCGCCCCCCGGGCGTGAAGCGCAACTGCTCGTCCACCCGGGAGATCAGGAACTGCCGCAGCGCCACGGTGGTGAGACCGCCGATGGCCAGGCTGACCACGGCGAGCAGCGCCACCAGGGTCAGTACCAGGCGGGTCCGCAGCGACCAGCCGGCCAGCCACCGGCGCACCCCGGTCACTCCGCCGGCTTGAGCAGGTACCCGGCCCCGCGCAGTGTGTGGATCATCGGCTGGCGGCCGGCGTCGATCTTCTTCCGCAGGTACGAGATGTACAGCTCGACGACGTTGGCCTGGCCACCGAAGTCGTAGTTCCACACCCGGTCGAGGATCTGTGCCTTGCTGAGCACCCGGCGGGGGTTGCGCATCAGGTACCGCAGCAGCTCGAACTCGGTGGCGGTGAGGGTGACCAGCTGCCCGTCCCGGCGTACCTCGTGGCTGTCCTCGTCGAGGGTGAGGTCGCCCACCACGGTGAGCACCGCCTCCGCACGGGTGGCCACCGCGAAGCCGGAGCGGCGCAGCAGCGCGCGCAACCGGGCGATGACCTCCTCGAGGCTGAACGGCTTGGTCACGTAGTCGTCGCCGCCGACGGTCAGCCCGGCGACGCGCTCCTCGACCGCGTCCCGGGCGGTGAGGAAGAGCACCGGCACGCTGTCGTTGTCCGCCCGCAGCTTGCGCAACACCTCAAGACCGTCCAGGTCGGGCAGCATCACGTCGAGCACCACCGCGTCGGGTCGGAACTGCCGGGCGGCGCGTAGCGCCGCCATGCCGTCGGCCGCCGTACGCACCTGCCAGCCCTCGTAGCGCAGCGCCATCGACAACAGGTCGGTCAGGGTCGGCTCGTCGTCGACGACCAGCACCCGGACCGGCTCACCGTCCGGTCGACGCAGCTCCACCCGGTCCAGTCCGGCACCGCCGGAGATCCTCATGGCTGCCATGGTGCTGCCACGCACTTGGTGGCACTTGTGCGGCGGCTGTGTGCCAGCTGTGCGGTCCGGCCGGGGCGCGGTCGGCGTCGGGTCACTCGGTCACGCCGACCGGGTCGGTCCGGACGAAACGCATGGACCAGGTTCCCGAGCCGTCGGGACGTTGCCGCACGTAGAGATGGTCCGCCGCCGGCGTGGGCGCCTCCTGGGGACGGCGCAGCACCCACAGTCGCGGTGGGGTGCCGTCCGGGCCGGCCGGCAGCGACCGGACCAGGTCGTGGGCCGGACCGCCGACGAAACGTACGGTCACTTCACTCATCACGTTCCGCCTCCAGCCCGCCCGGCGCGTCGGGCGTCCCGGCTCGCACGCTAACGCACCAGCCGCCGTCCGAGGCGGGTTTGCCCTGATCGGACCCGGGGTACCGTGCGCAGGCCACGGTTTCGCACGTCGTGGCGGAGCGACACGAGGGTAGGAGGCGGTCGATGCGTACGCTGGACGGGCGGTACCGGCTCGACCAGCGCATCGGCATCGGCGGGATGTCGGAGGTGTGGCGGGCGTACGACACCGTGCTGGACCGGCAGGTCGCGGTGAAGCTGGTCTCGCCGGGTCAGCCGGACGGGGCGGCCTCGGTGGAGCGGATCCGCTCCGAGGCGCGGTCGGCGGCCCGCCTGGTGCACCCCAACGTGGCAAGCGTGCACGACTTCGGTAGCTGCGACACCGGGACGGGGCACCAGCTGCCGTACATCGTGATGGAGCTGGCCGAGGGGCAGACCCTCGCCGCGCACCTGCGTACCGGCCCGTTGGACTGGCGGATCGCGGTGCGCGTCTGCGCGGAGGTCGGCGCCGCGCTGGCCGCCGCGCACGCCCACGGCATCGTGCACCGCGACATCAAGCCGGCAAACGTGATGCTCACTCCGTCGGGGGTGAAGGTGCTGGACTTCGGCATCGCCACGCCGGCCGGTGCCGCCGACACCGCGCCCGACGGTGTCGTGGTCGGTACGCCGGCGTACCTGGCGCCGGAACAGCTGCACCGGGCTCCGGCGACCCCGGCGGCCGACATCTACGCCCTCGGCGTCCTCCTCCACTACTGCCTGGCGGGACGCCTGCCGTTCCCGGCGGACAGCGTCAGCCAGCTGCTCGGACGGGACCGGCCCCGGGTGCCGCGGCCCCTGCCGGAGCTGCCCGGACTGCCGGCCGAGGTGGCCGACCTGTGCCGACGCTGCCTGGCCGACGACCCGACCCGGCGGCCGAGCAGCCTGGTGGCCGCGCTGCTGCTGGCGGAGGCGGTCGACGCCCGGGTGTACGTGCCGATGCACGAGCCGCTGATGCCACGGCAGCGGCCGACGGCGGTGAGCCCGTGGACGGAGCGGGCGGCGGCCGAGGTCACCGAGGCCGCCGCCGTCGCGCAGTGGAGCCGGCACGGCGGGTGACTTCCCGGTTTCACGCGACCGGGCCCGGGTAGCCGGGCGGGGAGTGACGGGAGGAACGCGATGCCGAGTTCCTGGCTGAACGAGGTTGCCGCCGCGACCGCCGAGGGCGGTCACATCCACACCGACGACGAGGCGCTGTCGACCGCCCTCGCCTCGCCGCTGGCGCCGCACTGCACCGGGCTGACCCCGTCGCAGCTGCTCGCCGCGGCGTTCGCGTCCTGTCTGCACCACGCGGCGGTGGAGGCGGCCGGCGGGATCACCGACGAGGCGCACACCGTGCAGGTACGCGCGGAGGCGAAGCTGGGGCGCGACGACGACGGCCGCTACCGGGCCGACGTGCACGCCTCCATCTCGTCGGTCGGGCTGAGTCGACAACAGCTCACCGAACTGGTCGAGCACGCCGACCGGCTCTGGCCGTTCTCCAGCGAGGACGGCGGCCGGCACCGGCTCACCGTCAGCCCGGCGGAGAACGGCCGACACTGATCCGCGTGGTGCGGTGAACCGGACCGGCGCGGCGGGCCCGGCCTCGGGTGGGTCCGGGTCGACATCACGGGCCGCGACCACACCGCATGGTCCGACCGCCCCACCCACCGCCCCGGTTGGATCGACCTCAGCCTCGTCCGTTCGGCGGATGCGGCCGAGCGGGTCGATAGACGCCAGCAAGATCCCGTTTCCGCCCTGTTTTATACGTTGATTTCCGACATATACTCCGGGACGGACCGGCGTAGCTGGTCGGCTATGTCCAACAACGCGGAGATTCACCGGGCGGATAGCCGCGAATTGTGACGCATGCCACCAACCGGGCCGATGGCAGTCGGCCGTCAACTTTCTAGCCTCGGCGGGTGCATCCCGACGACGACTTCGACCAGCAGCTGACCCCCGGGCGACCGGCGAGCCTTTCGGCCGACGAGGCATCACCCGAAAGGATGATGGGGCGGCATCGCGCCGTACCCGCACCGCGCCGGGGCGTCCGCGCGGTGCTCGCCTCCACCCCGGTCCGGGTGGCTCTGGCCACCGGCGTCACCTGCTGCCTCGGCGCCACCGCCGTCGTGGCCGCCCGGCACGACGACGAGGCACCGCCACCCCGGGTGACCGAGGCACTCACCGACCGCGCTCTCGCGGCTCAGGAGAAGGCCGCCTCCCGTTCCCTCGACCGCAGCCCCACCCCCGCACCGACCAGCGCCAGCCCCTCCCCCACCGCCAAGCCGTCGCCCACCGCGAAGCCGAAGCCGAAGAAGAAGGCCCCCACCAAACCACCGCGCCCCCGGCCCGTCGCCGGGCTGAGCCAGGCACAGATGGACAACGCCAAGGCGATCGTGGACGTCGGCGTCAAGATGAAGATCCCGCGTCAGGGGTTGGTGATCGCGGTCGCCACCGCCATGCAGGAGAGCACCCTGCTCAACTACGCCAGTGGGGTGCTGCCCGAGTCGCAGAACTACCCGCACCAGGCCGTGGGCTGGGACCACGACTCCGTCGGGCTGTTCCAGCAGCGCCCCAGCAGCGGTTGGGGCAGCGTCCGGGACCTGATGCGGCCGGCGTACGCGGCGCGCGTGTTCTACGAGGCGCTGCTGCAGGTGCCCGGATGGCAGCAGATGAGCCTGACCCTGGCCGCCCAGGCGGTGCAGATCTCCGCCTTCCCCTACGCCTACGCCCAGCACGAGGAGCGGGCCGCGACCGTGGTGGCGGCTCTGACCTGAGCCGGACCCGGCCGTCAGGTCCGGCTCGCCGGCGACGGCGGGTCAGACCCGCTTGGGCAACACGACCACCCGGCCGAAGAACTCGTCGATCCGGTGCACCACGTCGTTGAAGTCGTCCAGGTCGATCGGCTTGGTGACGTAGGCGTTGGCCTGGAGGGTGTAGCTGCTGATGATGTCGGTGTCCGCGTTCGATGTGGTCAGCACGACGATCGGGATGGTCCGCAGGTCCTCGTCGTTCTTCACCTCGCCCAGCACCTGACGCCCGTCCTTGCGGGGCATGTTGAGGTCGAGCAGGATCACGTCCGGACGTTGGGCGTCGCCGTGCCGGCCCTCGCGACGGAGAAACTCCATCGCCTCCTCGCCGTCGCCGACCACGTCGATCACCTTCTCGACGTCCGAGGTGGCCAGGGCCTCCTCGATCATGAGCACGTCGCCCGGGTCGTCGTCCACCACCAGGATGCGAACCGGAGCGAGGGTTCGTGCGCCCATCTCTACCTGCCTCAGGTCGGCCAGGACGGGACCTATCGGCCCCGTGCTGGCGGAAATGTAGCCCATCATCGGACGATCGGCGACCGCCGGGTTCCGCGACGTCACAGCCGCACCCGAGCAGCCGGTCCGAGACGGTCCGGCTGAGCACCCGCCGCTCGGGGACGGGTACTTGCTGCCCGGCAAGTATAAGGAGCGACAGGCAGACCGGATGTCGCTCCGGTCAGGCGGCTTGCCGATCCACCACCGGCAGTACCGCGCGACCCCGCCGGAGATGGTCCACCGCCCGGGGGAAGTCGTGCAGCAACCGGCCGTAGTGCGCCAGCGAAGCGTCCACCGTCACGGCCGGCACGCCCCGACTGTCCAGGATGGTCACCAGCCACTCGACGAACTCGGTGAACAGCGAGCCGTCGTCGACGTAGAGGGCGGCGCCCAGGAAGTCCAGGATGTACCCGAGGTCGCTGACCGTCGAGTCCAGCTGGGCCGGGGTCAGGTCGCGGGTGGCCGGAAACCGCTGGGCCAACTCGGCCAGGGCGCTGTCGATCAGCTCGCCGCGTCGGTTGACGAGGGTGGCGTACTCGTCGTCGGCAAGGTGCACCAGGTCGGCCGGCGGCACCGCGCGTAGGGCCCGCTCGTCACCGAGCAGGTCGGCGGCGGCGGGCGCGTTGGCGGCCCAGGCCGCCCCGAGCCGCCGCGCCCACCGGCCGTCCACGCCGAAGCCCCGACCACCGACCAGCACCGGCACGTCCGCGCGCCGGCACGCCTCGATCATCCGGTGCGCGTGGGGTAGCCGCATCGGCAGCGCCGAGGCCAGCGCCACGGCGTACGCGTCGTACCGGTGCAGGTACGACACCAGGTGCGCGGCGGGGACACTCGCCCCCAGGAAGGTGACCTGCCAGCCACGCAGCCGCAGCACCTCGGCCACCAGCCGGGCTGGCAACGCGTGCCACTCACCGTCCATGCAGGCGACCACGATCCGGGCGCGGGTCGGGCGCGGGTCGGCGTATGCGGCGACGGCCGCCACCACCTGCTCGCTGATGTGTGTCGCCGCGTGTTCCTGGGCCACGCTCCACTCGTTGCGCGCCCACCGCTCCCCGACCTCGGCCTGCGCCGGCGCGACCAGGTCCAGCAGCACCCGGTCGGCGGCCACCCCAGCGTCGAGCAACCCGCGCGCCACCTCGACGGCGGCGCGCTCGTCGGCCTCGGCGAGACAGTGCAGGTAGTCCGGATAGACGGCCTCAGGTGAGGTGCCCCGGGTCGCGGCGGTCACCGGTCCGTCGCCTCCACAGCCGGCTCGGCCACGGGCGGCACGGCGTGCAGGTGCCGCTGCGGGCGGCCACCGACGCCGGTGGCGCGCAACGCCAGCACCGCGATGTCGTCGTGGTCACGCTGGGCCAGCCAGTCGCACGTCACCTGCTCGATCCGCTCGGCCAGCGCGGGCGCCGGCATCCGGTGGCACCCACCGAGCGCCTGCACCAGGCGATCGGTGCCGAGCAGTTCCTCACCGCGCCGACCGCCCCGCGCCTCGGTGACCCCGTCGCTGTAGAGCAGGCACGTCTCACCGGGAGCGAGCCGGGTGGTGACCTGACCGATCCGCGGATCCGGCACCACACCGATGAGCATGCCGTTCAACGGCAGCTGCTCCACCTCGCCGGAGGCGCGCAGCACCAGCGGCGGCAGGTGTCCGCCGCCGGCGAGCGTCAGCCCGAGGCCACCGTCCCGGTGTGGACGGACCACCCCCAGCACCATGGTGGCGAACCGGCCCTGTCCGTGGGCCAGGGTCGTCTCCAACAGTGCGTCGTTGAGCAGCCGCAGCAGCCGGGCCGGTTGCTGCTCGACCCGGTGCAGCGCGTGCAGACACTGCCGCAGCTGCCCGGTGAAGACCGCCGCCTCGACCCCCTTGCCGGAGACATCGCCGAGGAAGAACACCGAGCCGCCGTCGGGCAGCCGGTGCGAACCGTAGAAGTCGCCGCCGATGCGCAGGCCGGCCTGGGCCGGACGGTACGCCGTACCCCACTGCACCCCCGGGGCCGGCACCGGCTCGACGGGCAGCAGGCTGGCCTGCAGCATGTCGGCCACCTCCGCCTGTTCGCGGTAGAGCAGCGCGGTGGTCAACGCCGCACCGGCCCGGGCGGCGAAGGCGCGCACCAGGTCGAGGTCGTTCTCCCCGTACCAGCCGCCCGCACCCCGCGCGACGAGCAGCACCCCGGCGGGCGCGTCCCGGCCCGGCAACGGGACCAGGCGGGCGGCCACCTCGGCGGCGGAGACACCGGGCAACCAGCCCGCGTCGATGGCCTGCTCGACCAGCCAGTCGACGGTGTGCGGCGACGTGCCGCGCAGACTCTCGACGATCGCCGGAGGCAGCTCCGTCGCGGCGAGTACCCCGCGGTCGACAGTGGGTGTCTCGTCGGCGTCCTGGCGGGCGCGCCACCACCGGGCCCGTCCGGATCGGGGCGCGAGCACCAGCACCGCGACGTCGGCCAGGGTCGGCACGGCGAGTCGGACGACCGCGGCGGCGGCCCGGTCCGGGTGCAGCGGATTGCCCAGCTTGTCGCCGACCGTGGTGAGGAAGGCCGACCTGGACCGCTCGGCCGCCAGTTCCTCGATCCGCTTCTCGTGGTCGCTGACATCCTCGACGTACCAGCAGCTACGGCCGGCGGACAACGGGACCTGACGCACCCACAGCCGTCGGCCGTGCCGGCGCAGGTGTGGCTCGCCCGAGGCCAGCCGCTCGACCGCCGCGGCCGTACCGCCGACGACCACCTCGGGCAGTAGACGCCGGGCGGTCGGGCTGACGTGCCGCACGGTCCCGTCCGGGCCGCACACCACCACACCCTCGTGGAGATGTTCGGCGATCTCCGGCCAGTCGGCGGCGAGCTGACCCGGTGGCGACTCCAGGGCGGGCAGCCCGGCGGCCGGCGCGGACATGATCGGACGCCAGGCGGGAACCCGGGCGACGCTCGACGTGGCAGACCGTCCGTCGCCGGGGTCGAGGTCCCTGACGTCGGCACCTGTCACCAGCTTGAGCCTCGCTCCTTGTCGGGTCCGCAGCCGCTTCGAGCGGCGTGCATGGTCGCGTCCTGGTACCCAGCCTACGCGGCTCTGCCGGTGCCGCCACCCGGGCGAGCGTCGCGTCGCGCATCGGCGGCCGGCCGAGAGGCGGGCCAGCTCAGGGATTGTTACGATCCGAGCGCCCCTGCCCGCCCGTCACCGCGGAAGGCGTGATCGTTGCTGTCCCACGGTCGCAGACCCCCGACGCCGCCGCTGAGCATGTCCGTCGACCGGTCCGTTCCGCTCGCGCCGGTGATCAGGGTCGTCGGTGATCTCGCCTACACCACCGCCGCGCCGCTGCGGGCCGAGATCGACCGGATGATGGGCACCGAGCCGACCACCCTGGTACTCGACTTCGGTGGCCTGCAGTTCATCGACAGCACCGGGCTCAGCGTCATCGTCCACGCCTGGCGCGAGGGGCAGCAGCGGGGCGTCCGGCTGCGGTTGCGGGCGGTCCCCCGGTTCCTCGAAACCATCCTCGACATGACGGGGGTCACCGGCCTGCTGTCCCGCGAGCCCGCCGGCACCGAACCGGACGGCCCGACCCCGGTCACCGCTTGAGCGGTTGCCGGAAAACCGGGCCCCCGCGACTTGCGCTTGACCGGCGTCCTGGGAGCATGGAGTCATGGCGGCACAGCTGTTGGTCATCGAGGTCGACCGGCACGACACGGGGCATGCGGAGTTGCGGCTGACCGGTGACCTCGACTTCGACAGTGCGCCGGAACTCGTCGACGCCGTGGCCGCCCTGCGCCGCGACGGCTACCAACACCTGGTTATCGACCTGACGGGTGTGGGCATGTGCGACTCGTCGGGGTTGAGCGCGTTCGTGATCGCCCACCGGGGCGGCTCCGCCCCTCTGCGGCTGGTCGGCGTCAACGCCTCGCTGCGCCAGTTGCTGGTCCGCACCGGCCTCACCGAGCTGCTGGAGCTTCCCCCGGCCGTCGAGGACCGGGACACGCGGGCGGTCGGCTGACCCGTCCGGGCCACCGAAGGGGTGGCCCCCGACCCTGGGACCAGGGGTCGGGGGCCGGAGGATGGCTCAGGGAGCCGGGACCGGATACGGGCCGCTGCGGTGGGGCCGGGTGGTCGGCTCCGCGTCCTCCGGTAGGCCCGAATCAGGCGTTTGAAACAGATAGCGGACGAACTCCGCACCTGATCCGTCGTCCCGATCGCCGGGCCACTGGCCGGCGCAGTCGACGCCGATCACCTCACGACCGCCGCCGTCGGCCTCTTCCAACAGCGCCCACAGGCTCACCGGGTAGCAGCGGGTGCGCTCGGGTGTCAGCCGCCACCTCGCGTACCAACCGGGTCGGGCGGGGACGATCTCGACTATCCGCTTCATCACGACCTTCCCTTCCGCCGTGCCTCGGAAGATCTCCGGTCCACCGCGATCGTCGACCCCGCCCGGGTGACCGGCCCTCACCCCGGCCGGATGAAGCCTGGCCGTCGTGGTCGAGCGCTCCACTGCCGGCACCGAACTGATCGTTTCGCCCGGCGACCGCCGGGAAGGCCATCGACGAAGCCCGGCACCACCAGCGGAAGCGAGGTGTGCACCATGCGTAAGCAGATGGAGGGCGACAACCAGCGCCGGAGGACACTGGCCCGCCAGGCGCGGGAACGGGGCATGCGGGCCGCCGACACCGGTGCCAGCCTGAGCGCGTCCAAACAACTGACCCACCTCGACCAGCACGAGCGGGCCGGCCCGGCGCCGGCCGGCAGCCGCCACAAACCGGACGCCACGCGCGGCGGGCCCGTTCCCCCGCCCGCCGGTTCCGCGCAGACCCCCCGGCCCCGCCCGGAGCCGGGCGGACCGGCGCCCGGGGTCACCACGGTGGGTTACCGCGAGCTGGTCGAGGACGTCGTGCGCCGCGCCGGCGTCGACTTCCGTACGGCCAAGGTGGGAGTCGAGTCGACGGTGCTGGTCCTGGCCTGGGCCCTGGAGGCCGGCGAACGCCGACGGCTGCTGGAGGCGGTGCCCGCCTCACTGCACGACGTGGTGCCGGTGGACGGCATCGAGCGACGCCAGGATCTGGCCGGCTTCCTGTCCGAGGTGGGTCGGATCAGCGGTCGGCCCCCGGAGCAGGCGCGCTATCAGGCCGAGGCGACCCTGGCCGCGCTCGCCGCGCACGACGGTGACCTGATCGAATCACTGCACGTGCCGGACGAACTGCGGCAACTGCTGGAGCCGCCGGCGGTCGGCGGCGGTGTGGTCGGTCCGGTCAGCGCGCTACCGCCGTTGTCCGCGGCCGAACTGCGCGCGGCCCTGGCCGACCTGCCGTACTGGTCCGGTGACGGGACGGCGTTGTCCCGGACCCTGGAGCTGCCGCCAGGCAACCTGGACCGGGTGCTGGACCGACTCGACCTGCTCCGCCAGCAGACCGGCCGCGGGCCGCGGATCGGCCGCGCCGACCCGACGACCGCCGTGCTGACCGTCACCTCGGGCAACGCCGGGGCGGTGACCGCGATGGACATCGACCTGGCGCACGCGGTCGACGACGCCATCGACGAGGCTGGGGCCGGCATGGCCGCCGGCTGATGAGCAGCCGAGATGCCAGCCGTGGGGGGGGGGGGGGGCCCCCCCCCCCCCCCCCCCCCCCCCCCCCCCAGGGCGGGGGACAACCCCCCCCCCCCCCGCCGCCCCCCGGCCCCCGGG
>NZ_JBAGKI010000096.1:0-16562 GCF_036689795.1 Micromonospora palythoicola
GGTCGGCTATCGGTCGGCACTGGTGCGGTGGCCAGGCTGGGCACCGGGCCGCCAGCCTCCCCAGCTGGCGGGGCTGACGCGCTCAACGTATGCACCGGGCCCGCGACGCGTGGCGTCGCGGGCCCGGTGGCGGTCGGTCAGAGGTACTGGCCGGTGTTGCTCGCGGTCTCGATGGAGCGTCCGGCCTCGGTGCCCTTGCCGCCGGAGACGAGCGTGCGGATGTAGACGATCCGCTCGCCCTTCTTGCCGGAGATGCGGGCCCAGTCGTCCGGGTTCGTGGTGTTGGGCAGGTCCTCGTTCTCGCGGAACTCGTCGACGCAGGCGTCGAGCAGGTGCTGCAGGCGCAGTCCCTTGCGACCGGAGGTGAGGAACTCCTTGATGGCCATCTTCTTGCCCCGGTCGACGATGTTCTGGATCATCGCGCCGGAGTTGAAGTCCTTGAAGTACAGGACCTCCTTGTCACCGTTGGCGTAGGTGACCTCCAGGAAGCGGTTCTCCTCCGTCTCCGAGTACATCCGCAGCACCACCGCGTCGATCATGGCGGCGACGGTGGCCTGGGCGTCGCTGCCGTGCTCGGCCAGGTCGTCGGCGTGCAGCGGCAGGCCGGGGAGGATGTACTTGGAGAAGATGTCCTTGGCCGCCTCGGCGTCCGGACGCTCGATCTTGATCTTCACGTCGAGTCGTCCCGGTCGCAGGATCGCCGGGTCGATCATGTCTTCCCGGTTGGAGGCGCCGATGACGATGACGTTCTCCAGCCCTTCGACACCGTCGATCTCGCTGAGCAGCTGCGGCACGATGGTGTTCTCCACGTCGGAGGAGACACCGGAGCCGCGGGTGCGGAAGACCGAGTCCATCTCGTCGAAGAAGACGATGACCGGCGTGCCCTCACCGGCCTTCTCCCGGGCCCGCTGGAAGATCAGTCGGATGTGCCGCTCGGTCTCACCGACGTACTTGTTGAGCAGCTCGGGACCCTTGATGTTGAGGAAGAAGCTGGTGTGCTTCTCCTCGCCCCGCCGCTCGGCGATCTTCTTGGCGAGCGAGTTGGCGACCGCCTTGGCGATGAGCGTCTTACCGCAGCCGGGCGGGCCGTAGAGCAGGATGCCCTTCGGCGGACGCAGCTGGTGCTCCCGGAACAGGTCCGCGTGCAGGAACGGCAGTTCCACGGCGTCGCGGATCTGCTCGATCTGGGAGTGCAGGCCCCCGATGTCGGTGTAGTCGACGTCGGGCACCTCCTCCAGCACGAGTTCCTCGACCTCGCTCTTGGGAATCCGCTCGTACGCGTACGCCGAGCGAGGTTCGATCATGAGCGAGTCGCCGGCCCGGATCGGACTGCCGATCAGGGTCTCGGCCAGGTGGACGATGCGTTCCTCGTCGGAGTGCGAGACCACCAGCGCCCGGTCGCCCGGCGCGCCTTCGGGACCGGCGAGGATCTCCTTGAGCATGACCACCTCGCCGACCCGCTCGTAGCCGAACGCGTCGACGATGTTGAGCGCGTCGTTGAGCAGGACCTCCTGGCCACGCCGCAGCTCGTCGACGTCGAGCGAGGGCGAGACGGCCACCCGCAGTTTCCGTCCGCCGGTGAAGACGTCGACCGTGCCGTCGTCGTGCCGGGCCAGAAAGACACCGTAGCCACTTGGGGGTTGAGCGAGCCGGTCGATCTCCTCCTTGAGCGTCACGATCTGCGCGCGAGCCTCCTTGAGGGTGCTCACGAGCCGTTCGTTGTTCTCGGTCAGCCGCGCCAACTGCGCCTGGGTGGCGGCCAGCCGCTCTTCGAGCTGCCGGACGTGTCGGGGGCTCTCGGTCAACTTGCGCCGCACCAGAGCGAGTTCCTCTTGAAGGAACGCGACCTGCGTGGAGAGATCGTGGGCCTCCTTCTCCCACCGTGCGGCGCGCGAGTCCGCGTCGTCGCTGCGTGCCACGTCCCACCTCCCCGGGGGGCTTGAACGTTCTGACCTAACACTAGCCGCTATGAGCCCGATTCGGTCCTCCGCAACGCGCCCGTCACCGAAGCTTGATCGCCAAGGGTGGGTCGACGGGCGGGTACGGGCATTCGGGTACCGTCGAGGGGTGGGACGGGAGAACATGGGGGGTGCGCCGGTGGCCGAGGTCGCGACCGACCAGTTGCAGGTCTGGGTCGACCAGGATCTGTGCACGGGCGACGGGCTGTGCGTGCAGTACGCGCCGGAGGTCTTCGAGTTCGACGTCGACGGGTTGGCCTACGTCAAGGGGCCCGACGGCGAGCTGGTGCAGGCGCCGGGCGGCCGGGTCGACGTGCCGGAGCACCTGCGCCTCGAGGTGATCGACTCGGCGAAGGAGTGCCCGGGCGAGTGCATCCACGTCGTCCGCGGCGGCGACGGCGTCGAGGTAGCCGGCCCGGAGGCCGAGGACTGACCCGCTGATCCCGGCGTCATCCGGTCGGGCTACAGCAACGGGCGACCGACCACCGAGGCGACCAGCCGGGCGAACTCCTCCAACCGGGCGATCTGCCCGGCACCGCCGTCGTCGAGGGTCTTGCCGAAACGCAGGGCGTCGTGGCGCGGCCCACCGGCGGTCTCCTCGCTCGGCGGCGACTCGTCCAGCGAGGTCAGCAGCAGGTACACGTCGATGCTGTCGACCCGGATCTCGCCGTTGTCGTGGCGGAACAGCCGGCGTCGGCAGCCGACCTCGGTGACCGAGGAGACCGGCACCACCCGCAGCGAGGAGGTCATCGAGCCCGGCGGTCCCTCCCCCGGTGGCACGTCCTCGCCGTGCCAGAGCACCAGGCGGCTGCCGTCGCAGACGACGACCTCCTGCCACACTCCGTTCACCTCGTTGACGAAACGTTCCAGGGTGAAGCCGAGCACCGAGGCCCCGCGCAGGACGCCGCCGAGCGCCTCCAGGGCGACGTCGGGGTCACGCAGGTAGGCGCGCGCCGCCGATTCCAGGTCGGTGTACGGCGACCAGTCGGGAAACACGGCCGGCAGGTCGCCGCCGCCGAAGCCGGGACGACTCATCGGCTCACCTCGTCCCACCCGGCGCCGGCCCGGGCGTGGGCCGGATCACGCCGACGGTCCACCGCCCGCTCACGCCGCCACGTCGGGCCGCCGCCGAACCCGCCCCGGATCAGCCCGCTCACTCCCAGCCGCCCCTTCCGCCGTCACGGCCTGTCCGTCTCCCGCGTCACGTCGGGTGGTGTCTGCCCGGCCGGCGCGTCGTGCGCCACCACCGTGGCCTGCCGGGCCGCCTCCGCCTCGCGTAGCGCCTGGCGGCGTTGCGCGTATGCCTCGGTGCCCTTGCTGGGCTTGCGACGCCGTGGCGGAGCGGTGACTCCGGGGGCGAGCTTACGCGCGGAGACGAGGAACGCGGTGTGGGCGATCATCCGGTGGTCGGGGCGGACCGCCAGCCCTTCGGCGTGCCAGTCCCGGACCAGTGACTCCCAGGCCCGCGGCTCGGTCCAGCCGCCGCGCTCGCGCAATGCCTCCACCAGCTCGGACAGCTGGGGGGTGGTGGCCACGTAGCCGATGAACACGCCGCCGGGCAGCAGCGCGCGTTCGACCATGTCGAGGTTCTCCCAGGGGGTGAGCATGTCCAGGATGATCCGGTCGAAACCGGTCTCGCGGCACTCGGCGACGTCACCGACATGCAGGTGCCAGGCCGGGTGCGGGCCGCGGAAGAACGACTCGACGTTTCGTCGGGCGATCTGGGCGAAGTCGTCGCGCAGCTCGTAGGAGTGCAGTTCCCCGGCGTCACCCACCGCGCGCAGCAGCGAGCAGCTCAACGCTCCGGAGCCGGCACCGGCCTCGAGCACCTTGGCGCCGGGGAAGATGTCGCCCATGGCGACGATCTGCGCGGCGTCCTTGGGGTAGATCACCTGAGCGCCGCGCGGCATGGAGAGCACGTAGTCCGACAGCAGTGGACGCAGCGCGAGGAACGCGGTGCCGCCACCGGAGGTGCTCACCACGCTGCCGTCGGGCAGGCCGATCAGCGCGTCGTGCGCCAGGATGCCCCGGTGGGTGTGGAACTCCCTGCCCGGTTCCAGGGTCACCGTGTGCATCCGCCCCTTGGGGTCGGTCAGCTGCACCCGGTCGCCGGGCTGGAACGGCCCGCGGCGCACGGCGGGCGGCGTCACCTTCTCCTCGGGGAGGTCGCTGGCCGGGTGGGCGGAGTGGGTGACGGTCACGTGTTCATCTTCCGGTGAGGTTCGAGCAGTTGAGCCAGATCCGCGATGTGCAGAACGCCGACGACATCTTCGCCTGCGGTCACCACGTACTGTGCGCCCGGGTGGGCCTGTACGGTCTCCAGCACCCGTTCGCCGTCCGTGTCCACCGGGATGGTCGGCAGGTCGGCGAGGGTACGGGCGACGGCGTCCACGGCCAACCAGGGCCGGCGGGCCTCCGGCACCGCCGCGGCGGCGACCGGGTCGACCAGGGCCACCGGCCGGCCGGCGGAGTCGGTCACCAGCAGCGCGGCCGCGTGCTGCGGTTCGGTGACCGGGCGGGTCGGCGCGGCTCGGCGCTGCGCCTCGGCCAGCGGGGTGCCGGTGGGCACGGTGTGCACCGGGCGGGCGAGGGTGGTCAGGTCGACCAGGGGGAGCCGACGGCCGATGCGGGACATCCGGATCGACTGTCCGGCACCGTGCCAGAGGGTGAGGGCGACGAGTGCCGTCAACGGCAGCGCCAGCAGGCTCAGCACGTCTACCGCGTAGAGCGCCGCCACCAGCAGCGCGGTGCCGACGGCCAGAATCCGTCCGGCCCAACCGGCCACCTCGGTGGCCCGGTGCCGGTCCCGGGTCAGCGCCCAGACCACCGCGCGCAACGCCCGACCGCCGTCCAGCGGCAACCCGGGCAGGATGTTGAACAGCGCGACGATGACGTTGCTCGCGGCGAGTTGGAAGGCGAGCTGGTCGGCCACGGTACGGTCGGGCAGGGCCAGCGTGGCGGCCACGGCGGCCGCGCCGAGCACGGCGGAGACGGCGGGTCCGGCCAGTGACACCAGCAGGTCCACCCGCGGTGAGGGCGCGTCGCGGTCCATCTCGGTGTACCCGCCGAGCAGTTCCAGGGTGATGCCGCGCACCCCGATGCCGAAGCGGCGGGCGGTGAGGGCGTGACCGAGTTCGTGGGCCAGCACCGAGCCGAGCAGCGCGACGACGAACCCGGCGCCGACGAGGTAGCCGCCGAGCGGGGACAGTTGCAGCCGTTGACCGGCCAGTTCGCCGTACAGGACCGTGATCAGGAGGGCGAGCAGCAGGATCGAGGCGTTCAGGTACAGCGGCACCCCGAGGATCCGGCCCACCCGGATGCCGGGGCGCTGGCCGGCACCGGCTCGCCTGCGCTGTTCCATCGGGCTGATGCTACGCGGCGGGAGATCACGTACCGGAGCGGCGGCGGTCGGCCTGTCACACCGGTGGCCTAACCTTCCGGGGCATGACGGCGGATCCGGTGATCACTCAGCAGACCCCGACCCCGACCCCGACCCCGACCCCGACGCAGCCGCCGGCGACGGTGCGGGCCTCGCTGTCACCGTCGCGGGCGGCGGATTTCAAGACCTGCCCGCTGCTCTACCGGTTCCGCAGCATCGACCGGCTGCCTGAGCGGCCCAGTGTGGAGCAGGCGCGGGGCACGCTGGTGCACGCGGTGCTGGAGCGGTTGTTCGACCTGCCGCCGGCCGCCCGCACTCCGCAGGCCGCCGGTGACCTGGTGCCCGGCCAGTGGGAGCACCTGGTCACCGAGCAGCCCGAGCTGGCCGGGCTGTTCGCCGATGACGACCCGTCGGCCGCCACGGAGTTCCTCCGCTCGGCGTCGGCCCTGCTGGATGGCTACTTCGCGGTGGAGGATCCGCGCCGGCTGGAGCCGGCCGAGCGGGAGAGCCTGATCTCCGCCGTGGTCGACGACGAGCTGCTGATCCGCGGCTACCTCGACCGGCTCGACGTGGCTCCCGACGGCGCGCTGCGGGTGGTGGACTACAAGACCGGCGGTGCCCCACGGGAGGCGTTCGAGGCGCGGGCCCTGTTCCAGTTGAAGTTCTACGCCCTGGTGCTGTGGCGCACCCGTGGCGTGGTCCCCCGGGTGTTGCGACTGCTCTACCTCAAGGACGCCGAGGTGTGCGACTACGCCCCCGACGCCGAGGAGCTGGTGCGCTTCGAGCGGACGGTGGTGGCGCTGTGGCGGGCGATCGAGCAGGCCACTGCCGCCCGGGATTTCCGGCCGCGCCCGAGCCGGCTGTGCGACTGGTGCAGTCACCAGACCCGCTGTCCCAGCTTCGGAGGGACTCCGCCGCCGTTTCCGGAGCCGGCGGCGACGCCTGATCCGATGCGCGACGCCCGGTCCTCCCCCGCGCCACCCGGTGCGGACGAGTAGGCGCTCTCCTTCCCGGGGATGAGGAACGAGTCACCACACAAGACGATCTTTCGGCGGCATGGGCGGTTAGCGTCGGGGCGTGGGTAGCGCGCTGAGGGAGTGGCTGCGTCGCAGTCCGGCGGCCGGTGACTCGCTGCTGGCCGTCGCTCTGGTGCTGGGCGAGGTGCTGTTCACCCTGCTCACTCCCCGGGAGTTCTGGCCGCGACCGTTTCCGACGGCGTTGGGGTGGAGTGTGTTGTGCGCGGCACCGGTCGTGCTGCGCCGGGTGGCGCCGTGGCCGGCGCTGCTGGCCGCGTTGGCCACCCTGCTGTTCCCGGTCGTCATCAAGGTGGCGCCGACCACCCAGAGCCTCACCTTCGTGGTGCTCACCTACACGATGGCGGCCTATCGTCCGGTACGTCCGGCACTGGTGGCGGCGGTGGGGCTGTGGCTTCCGGTGGCGGTGGTGAACGCGCTGGTGCCGCCGGTGGGCATTCCGCAGGTCGGTTCGGCGTTCCTGATCGCGAACAACATCCTGGTGGGGATCGTGTCGTTCTCGGTGGGCCGGGCGGTGCACGCGCGCCGCTCCTCCACCGAGGCGCTGCGGGAGCGGGCCCGGGTCGCCGAGGCCAATCAACGGGCGCTGGCCGAACAGGCGGTCGCGGACGAGCGGCGCCGGATCGCGCGGGAGCTGCACGACGTGGTGGCCCACCACGTGAGCGTGATGGGGGTGCTGGCGACGGGGGTGCGCCGGGTGCTGCGCCGCGACCCGGACAGCGCCGACGAGGCGATGGCCACCATCGAGGAGACCAGCCGGGCGACCCTGCGGGAGCTGCGCCGGCTGCTCGACGTGCTGCGTACCGAGACCGAGCCGGCGGCGGAGTTGGCGCCGCAACCGGGTCTGGCCGGCATCGAGGCGCTCACCGATCAGGTCCGCGAGGCCGGGCTGCCGGTGACGTTGACGGTGACCGGACAGCCCGGGCAGTTGGAGGAGGGAGTGGCGCTGACCGTGTACCGGATCGTGCAGGAGGCGCTGACCAACGCGCTCAAGCATGCCGGGACGGCGACCGCGCAGGTGCGGGTGGGTTTCGGTGGCGACGCGGTGGAGGTCGAGGTCACCGACACCGGTCGCGGGCCGTCACCGGACACCGATCGGATCGGGCACGGACTGGTCGGGATGCGGGAACGGGTCGGCCTCTACGGTGGGATCCTGCGTACCGGCGCGCGAAGCGGTGGTGGCTACCGGGTGTACGCCCGGATTCCGGTCGAACCGCTACCGGAGTCGAGCCGACGGTGAGGTGGGCCTGGTGAGCGGTGCAGTCGACAGGGAGGACCAGATGGCCGATGCGACGCCACGTGCCCGACCGGTGCGGATCCTGCTCGCCGACGACCAGCCGCTGCTGCGTACCGGCTTCCGGATGGTCCTCGGCGCGGAGGCCGACCTGGACATCGTCGCGGAGGCCGGCGACGGGGTGGAGGCGGTGGAGCTGTCCCGCCGGTTGTTGCCGGACGTGGTGCTGATGGACATCAGGATGCCCCGGATGGACGGGGTGAGCGCCACCCGGGCGATCGTGGACGCCCGGTTGCCGGTGCGGGTGCTCATCCTGACCACCTTCGACCTGGACGAGTACGTGGTGGGTGCGCTGCGGGCCGGGGCGAGCGGCTTCCTGGCCAAGGACGTGCCGGCGGAGGACCTGGTCACCGCGATCCACACGGTGGCCGCCGGTGACGCGGTGGTGGCGCCGCGGATCCTCCGTCGGCTGCTGGACCGGTTCGCCGACGTACTGCCGGACCCGTCCGCGACCCCGTCGAAGGCGTTGGGCGCGCTCACCGAACGGGAGCGGGAGGTGCTCGTGCAGGTCGCTCGCGGCCTGTCGAACGCCGAGATCGCCCGGGCGCTGTCGGTCAGCGAGACCACCATCAAGACCCACGTCGGGCACGTGTTGACCAAGCTGGGACTGCGCGACCGGGTGCAGGCCGTGGTGCTGGCGTACGAGTCGGGCCTGGTCCGACCTGGCGGTTAACGTCGGCGTTGCATCGGTCACCTACCGTGACGGCCTGCGGTGGAAAACGGTTGACCCTCACGCGACGGCAACGTCCAGGATGACCGTGAACACCGGCGGCGGATGGCGACAGTTGCCGGAGTCGGGGACAACCCTGACGTCGGTTGGGGGGTACCCGCAGCCATAAATCCGTTCCGGCTCCGCCCGGAGTCGGACGGATCGGCGGTGGGCAGCACAGATGATTGATTCGCACCGGTCCAGCGGGGGCGGTGCGAGCTGACGCGACGGAGAGGTACGTGACGTGACCGCTACCACAGGCCAGTCGGCATCGGCCGCAGCCCGGGCAAGCGACGTGTGGAAGGTGTACGGCAGCGGCGAGGCGCAGGTCATCGCCCTGCGGGGGGTCAGTGCGGAGTTCGAGCGCGGACGGTTCACGGCGATCATGGGCCCGTCGGGCTCAGGTAAGTCGACGTTGATGCACTGCCTGGCCGGGTTGGACTCGGTGACCAGGGGGACCGTGGAGATCGGTGAGACCACCGTCACCGGGCTCGGTGACGCGGGTCTGACGAAGCTGCGCCGCGACAAGGTCGGCTTCATCTTCCAGCAGTTCAACCTGCTGCCGACGTTGACCGCCAAGGAGAACATCCTGCTTCCGCTGTCGATCGCCGGCCGGAAGCCGGACCCGGCCTGGTTCGACGTCGTGATCGACACGGTGGGCCTGCGGGACCGGTTGGGTCACCGGCCGGCGCAGTTGTCCGGCGGCCAGCAGCAGCGGGTGGCCTGCGCCCGGGCCCTGGTGGCCCGCCCCGAGGTGATCTTCGCGGACGAGCCGACCGGCAACCTCGACTCGCGCTCCGGCGCGGAGGTGCTGAACTTCCTGCGCGACTCGGTACGCCAGCACAGGCAGACGATCGTGATGGTGACCCACGATCCGACGGCGGCCGCGTACGCCGACCGGGTGGTGTTCCTCGCCGACGGGCAGATCGTCTCGGAGCTGATCGAGCCGACCGCGGACACGGTGCTGGACACGATGAAGAAGCTGGACACGCCCGCCGAGGTGGCCGGCTGATGTTCCGGGCAACCTTGAAGAGTCTGCTGGCCCGCAAGGTCCGGCTGATCCTGTCCGGCCTGGCCGTGGTGCTCGGCGTCATGTTCGTCTCCGGCGCCTTCGTCCTCACCGACACCCTGGGCCGTTCCTTCGACTCGCTGTTCGCCGACGCGTACGCCGAGGTCGACGTCAACGTGGCCGCCAAGCCGAAGCTGGAGCTCGGCGAGCTGGAGGGCGAGCAGCTCGCCACCCCGTTCCCGGCGGCCACGGTGGAGACGGTGCGCTCGGTGGACGGGGTGGCCGAGGCGACCGGGGTGGTCACCGCCGACGGGGCCCGGTTGATCGGCAGCAACGGCAAGGTCGTCACCTCGTTCGGGCCGCCGCAGTTGGGTGGGAACTGGACCGGCGAGAGCGACCTGGTGCGGTTGCGCGAGGGTCGGGAGCCGCAGGCCGACGACGAGATCGTGATCAACAAGGGCCTGGCGGACGCCGGGCGGGTGGCGGTCGGCGACCGGGTGGGCGTGCTCACCCTCCAGCCGCGCAAGGAGTTCACGATCGTCGGCATCTTCGGTTACAGCGGCGACCGGGACTCCCTCGGCGGCGCGAACGAGGTCATGTTCACCACTCCCGTGGCGCAGCAGCTGATGCTCGGCGAGTCGGACGTGTTCAGCAACGTGGTGGCCACCGCCGCCGACGGGGTCTCCGACGAGCAGCTGCGTGACGCGGTGGCCGCGGCGGTCGGCGACGGCTACGTGGTCAAGACCGGCGAGCAGCTCTCCGCCGACGCCGCCGCCGGTCTGAAGGAGGGACTGTCCTTCTTCAACCGGATCCTGCTCGGCTTCGCCGCGGTGGCCCTGCTGGTCGGGACGTTCCTGATCCTCAACACCTTCTCGATCATCGTGGCGCAGCGCACCCGGGAACTGGCGTTGCTGCGCGCGGTCGGCGCCAGCGGCAAGCAGATCATCGGCTCGGTGGTGCTGGAGGCGATCGCCGTCGGGCTGATCGCCTCGGTGTTCGGCCTGGCCGCCGGCATCGGCATCGGCGCGCTGCTGGCGTACCTGTTCGGCAACCTCGCCGGCGGGCTGGCCCTCGCCGGGGTCGGGGTGCCGGCGTCGGCGGTGATCGGCGCGTTCGGTGTCGGCCTGGTGATCACGGTGTTGGCGGCGCTGCTGCCGGCGCTGCGGGCCGCGCGGATCCCACCGATCGCGGCGATGCAGGACGTGGCGACGCCGGACCGGCCGTTGACCAAGGTGACCGTCGGCGGTGCGCTGGTCACCGCGATCGGCGCCACCCTGCTCTTCCTCGGTCTGGGCGGGCACGCCGGTGACAGCACGCTGGCCACCATCCTCGGTGGCGTGCTGTTCTCCTTCATCGGGGTGGCCCTGCTGACGCCCCTGATCAGTCGTCCGGTGGTGGCGGCGCTGGGATCGGTCTTCTCCGGCTGGGTGCCGGGCAAGCTGGGCCGGCTCAACTCCGGTCGCAACCCGCGCCGCACCGCGATCACCGCGGCCGCGCTGATGGTGGGCATCGCCCTGGTCACCGGCATCACGGTGATCCTGGACTCGGCCAAGAGCAGCATCAGCGGGCTGGCGCAGGACAGCATCAGCGCCGAACTGGTGATCGCCGGGGCACAGTCCGGTCCGCGCCCGCCGACGTTCGACCCGGCGGTGCTGGACGAGGCGAAGGCCATCCCCGGCGTCCGCCTCGTCGACGGCGAGTACGGCGACATGGCGCTGGTCGGCGGCGAGCGCACCTGGGTCGGTGCCAGCAGCGAACCGAGCGCGCTGGTGGAGATGTTCGGCCTCACCGCGACCGCCGGGGACATCGGGCGGCTGGGACCGGGCCAGATGCTGATCAGCTCGGACGCGGCGGAGTCGCGTGGCCTGTCGGTCGGCTCGACCGTGCCGGTGCAGTTGGCCCGGGGCGACGAACGCAGCTACACGGTCACCGGCATCTACGAGAGCACCCCGCTGTTCGGCGGCGTGACGTTGCCCGCCGAGGCGGCGCGTGACTTCTCCATCCCGCAGCCCATCCAGGGTTACCTCCAGCTGGAGTCGGGGGTCCGGGCGGCCGACGTGCTGCCCCGGGTGGAGGCGCTGCTGGCGGACAGCCCGGAGGTCTCGGTGGCCGACCGCGACGCGTTCATCGAACAGCAGGCCGGGCAGCTCGACGGGCTGCTGCAGATGATCCAGATCCTGCTGGCGCTGGCCATCGTGATCGCGGTGCTCGGCATCGTCAACACCCTCGCCCTGTCGGTGCTGGAACGGACCCGGGAGCTGGGTCTGCTGCGTGCCATCGGCCTGCGCCGGTCGCAGACCATGGGGATGATCACTGTGGAAGCGGTGGTGATCTCGGTGTTCGGCGCGCTGCTCGGCGTGGTGGTCGGCGCCGGCCTGGGTGCCGCGGTGGTGGAGGCCCTGCGCGACGAGGGCATCAACAGACTGGTGCTGCCGTGGGGCCAGATGGGTGTCTTCCTCGGCCTGGCCGCGATCATCGGCGTGGTCGCGGCGGCGCTGCCGGCGATCCGGGCCGCCCGGATCAACGTGCTGGGCGCCATCGCGCACGACTGACCGGTAAGGCGGGCCCCCGGTGCGACGCGACGGGCGTTGCGCCGGGGGCCTGCTCGGTCAGCCCGGGGTGGCGGCTGGACGCAGCAGCTCCGCCAGCAGTTCCAGGTCGGCCAGCAGCAGGCTCTCCAGCTGGTGTACGCCGTCGGTGGGTGCCAGCGGCACCTCGGCGGGCACGGCCAGCACCGCGGCCCCGGCGGCGACCGCGCTGGCCACCCCGGTCGCCGAGTCCTCGATCGCCACGCACCTGTCGATGGGTACCCCGAGCAGCCGGGCGGCCGTCAGGTACGGCTCGGGATGCGGCTTCGTCGCGTCGACCTCGTCGCCGCAGACCACCACGTCGAAGCTGTCGCGGCCGAGGGTGTCCAGGGCGATCTCGACCAGGGCCCGCCCGCTGGAGGTGACCAGGGCCGTCGGGATCCGCGCCTGCCGGACCGCGCCGAGCAGCGCCAGCGCCCCCGGCCGCCACCGCAACCCGGTGCGGAACAGCTCCAGGATCCGCGCGTTGATCCATTCCGCGCTGGTCCGCGGATCCCGGTGCGGCTGCCCCAGGTCGTCGTGCAGGATCCGCATCGAGTCGGCCATGCCCGTGCCGACGATCGCGCGCCGGGCGTCGGCGGAGAGGGTGCCGCCGTACCGCTGCGCCAGTTCGGCCAGCGCGACGTCCCACAACCGCTCGCTGTCGACCAGGGTGCCGTCCATGTCGAAGAGCACGGCGGCTGGACGGGTGCTGCTCACCGGATCCTCCTCGGGCTCGGTTGACCGGTGAATCCTGTCAGCCGACGGTGCTCCGGCGCTCGGCGCAGTGACCTTTCTCAACCGAGGTCGCAGGCGGTCAGGGACCGTTCGTAGCCCCGGAAGAACGCCTCGGAGCGCTGCTCGGGGGTGCCGTGGGAGCCCTCGGCGAACCACGGTTGACCCGGGTCGTCGCCGACGGCGAGCAGTCCGTCGTTGAACTCGTCGAGGTCACCTTCTTCCAGGGTGAGCCGGTCGGACCGGACCGAGTCGCCGAGAAACGCCCCGGCCATGCAGTCGGCCTGTAGTTCCTGCTGGATGGTGAAGTTGTACCGGATGCCCAGCCGGGTCTGGATGCCGTGCGCGTACTCGTGCCCGAGCAGGTAGAACACGAACGCGTCGCCGATCTGCCGGAAGGCGCCGAACGACCAGTTGATGTCGTACGCGATGTAGTCGTCGACGGTGCAGTAGACCGCGTTGTTGCGGGGCACCTCCTGACCACCGCAGGAGACCTCACCGTCGCGCTGGTACGGCAGGACCTGCCTGATCGGCCGGAAGGACTGCCCCGAGGCCTCGAACTGGTCGGCCCAGTACAACTCGGCGAGCCGCTGCGCGTCGGACACGTCCTGGCGGAACTCCTCCACGGTGTCGGTGCCGTCGGCGCGGGTCACCTCCGCCGTCGGCTCGGCCGGTTGCGGCTGCCCGTTCGGGTCCGCCGGCCCGCCCACCGGCTCCACCATGCAGGCGGCCGCCGCCACCAGCGCCACCGTCAGGCCGGCGAGTCTGCCCCGGCGTAACCCTCGCCCACCTGCCGCCACCGCACGCCTCCCGCCTCGACGTCGCCGGTCCTGTACCCCGACGGTACGACCGTCACGCCCGTTGCCGTCAGGTACGCCTTACCGCCCCGTCCGGTTCAGTCGCGCGTGTTCCATCCGCTCTCCCGGCCGGTCGCCGAAAGACGGCCTATGGTGCGGTGGTCGGTGTCCGGTACGCACATCCGGCTCCGACGTCCCCGATGAACCGGCACCACGACGGTGGCGGGCGGGAGAGGGAGACGCCGTGAAATACATGATCATGCTGTACGGCTCGCAGCGGGACTACGACGCGATGGCCGGGCACGGCTCCGACCGGCCGGCGATGTCGGCCGAGCAGGTGGCCGCGATGCACGCGCACATGGGCAGGGTGCACCGGGACCTCGCCGACGCCGGTGAACTGGTGGACGCCCAGGGGCTCACCGCGCCGGTGCACGCCCGTCGGGTCCAGGTGCGCGACGGCGCGGCGATGGTCACCGATGGTCCGTACCCGGAGACGCAGGAGGTCCTGGCCGGGTACACGGTGGTCGAGTGCGCCAGCTTCGACCGGGCCGCCGAGATCGCCGCCATGCTGGTCAACCCGGACAACCCCGGCGAGTACGTCGACGTGCGTCCGATCGCCGAGGGCATCGACGACCTCGTCTGATGAGTGAACCGACCGTCGAGGACCTGCTGCGCCGCCTGGCGCCGCAGGTCCTCGGCGCGCTCGTCCGCCGCTACGGGCACTTCGACACCGCCGAGGACGCCACCCAGGAGGCGCTGATCGCGGCGGCCACCCGCTGGCCCCGGGACGGTCTACCGGCGAACCCTCGAGGCTGGCTGATCACGGTGGCGTCGCGGCGGCTAACCGACCTGCTCCGGGCCGAGCAGGCGCGACGGCAGCGGGAGGACGTCGTCGGCCAGCGCGTGGTGGCCGAATGGCGGCTGGCACCGTCGGGTCATCGGAGCACGGACTCCGACGACAGTCTGATCCTGCTGTTCCTGTGCTGCCATCCGTCGCTGTCCCCGGCCGCGCAGGTCGCGTTGACCCTGCGGGCGGTCGGCGGGTTGAGCACGGCGGAGGTGGCCCGGGCGTTCCTGGTGCCGGAGCAGACCATGACCCGGCGGATCAGCCGGGGCAAGCAGCGTATCCGCGACAGCGGCCTGCCCTTCGCGATGCCCGACCCGGCCGAGCTTCCGGGGCGGCTGGCGACCGTGCTCCGGGTGCTCTATCTGATCTTCAACGAGGGGTACGCGAGCACATCCGGGCCCGGGCTGCTCCGCGCCGACCTGTGCGCCGAGGCGATCCGGCTGGCCCGGCTGCTGCGCCGGACCATGCCCGACGCCGCCGAGGTGACCGGCCTGCTGGCGTTGCTGCTGCTCACCGACGCCCGCGCACCGGCGCGCACCGGTCCGTACGGCGAACTGATCCCGATGGCCGAACAGGACCGCTCCCGCTGGCGTGCCGATCAGATAGCCGAGGGCACCGCGCTGGTGGTCGAGGCGCTGCGCCGCGGGTCTCCCGGGCCCTACCAGGTCCAGGCCGCCATCGCCGCCCTGCACGACGAGGCGTCCGGCCCGGAGCAGACCGACTGGCCGCAGATCGCGATGCTGTACGAGGTGCTGACGGCGATGGACGCCAGTCCCCTGGTCGCACTGAACCGTGCCGTCGCGGTGGCCATGGCGGACGGTCCCGACGCGGGGCTGGCGCTTGTCGAGAAGGTGGCCGCCGACGGTCGGTTGGCCCGGGACGCGCGGCTGCCCGCCGTACGCGCGCATCTGCTGGAACGCCGCGGCGACCCGGCGGCGGCCCGCGCCGAGTACCGGACGGCCGCCGCGCAGGCCACGAATCTGGCGCAGCAGCGGTACCTGAACACCCGCGCCGACCGCCTCACCGACGGCTGAGCGAACGTGTGGCAGTCAGCTGAAGAGCGAGTGGTAGGCGTTCAGGGCCGGTTGCCCGCCAAGGTGGGCGTAGAGGACGGTGGCGTCGGCGGGGATGTCCCGGGTACGGACGAGGTCGATCAGCGCCGCCATCGACTTGCCCTCGTACACGGGGTCGATGATCATGCCTTCCAGTCGGCCGGTGAGCCGGATCGCGTCCAGGGTGGACTGGATCGGGATGCCGTAGCGGTCTCCCGCCCAGCCCGGCAGCACGGTGATCTCGTCGTCGCGCAGGTCGCGCCCGAGACCGATCCGCCCGGCGGTGTCACGGGCGATCTTCTCCACCTGGGCCCGGGTCTCGTCGAGCGTGGCCGAGGCGTCGATGCCGAGCACCCGCCGGGGCCGGTCCTGGCCGGCGAAACCGGCGATCATCCCCGCCTGGGTGCTGCCGGTGACGCTGCAGACGACAATGGTGTCGAAGAAGACCCCCAGCTCCCGCTCCTGTCGCTGGACCTCGTAGGCCCAGTTGGCGAAGCCGAGCCCACCCAACGGGTGGTCGGACGCCCCGGCGGGGATCGCGTACGGCACGCCGCCGCCGGCCCGGACCTCCTCAAGCGCCCGCTGCCAACTCTCCTTGACGCCGATGCCGAAACCGTCCGGCGCGAGGCGCACCTCGGCGCCCATGATCCGCGACAGCAGGATGTTGCCGACCTTGTCGTTGACCGGGTCCGGCCAGTCCACCCAGCTCTCCTGCACCAGCACGGCCCGCAGGCCGGCCCGGGCGGCGACGGCGGCCACCTGACGGGTGTGGTTGGACTGCACGCCACCGATGCTGACCAGGGTGTCCGCGCCGTGGGCCAGGGCGTCGGCCACCAGATACTCCAGCTTGCGGGTCTTGTTGCCGCCGAAGGCCAGTCCGCTGTTGCAGTCTTCCCGCTTCGCCCAGATCCGGGCGCCGCCCAGGTGGCGGCTCAGCCGGTCCAACGGGTGGATCGGGCTCGGACCGAAGAGCAACGGGTAACGGTCGAAGTCAGCTAGAGACATGCAATATATTGCACGTTGCAGGATTTGGCCTGTCAAGCCTTCGTCCGGTCGCCCCGACGACGATCGGGTCGACTTCGACCAGGTGGGCGACAGCGACGGGGCGTGACGTCGTCGAACTCACACCCCCCGCGCACCCGGGCCGGCTCAGCACGGTGTTTGGATTGTGGTCAGCGCCC
>NZ_JBAGKI010000097.1:0-15767 GCF_036689795.1 Micromonospora palythoicola
CGGCCCCCCCCCCCCTGGGCCCGCCGGGGGGCCCCCGCCCGCCCCCACGGTTCTGCGTTTCCGATCGGCACGAAATCAGCCCGCCTGGTCGGAAGCTGCCAGCTGCTTCACCGCCTCGTCGACGCTTATCGAGCCGCTGAGCAGTTGCTGGGAGACCCGTCCCATCAGGTCCAGGGTCTTCGAGGAGAGCGCCACGTGCAGGGCGGGCTTACCGCTGTCGAGCGCGGCGACGATCGCGGCGGCGGCCGGGCCGGCCTGCGACACGTCGATGGTGGTGTCGGCGGCGATCGCACCGGCCTCGGCGTAGAACGCCTGGAGCGCCCCGGTCGACGTCAGCGACCGCACCAGGTCGGCGGCGACCTTGGGATCCTTGGTCCACTTCGCCACCGCGTACCCGATGCCGCCGTCATAGGCCAGGCTCGGCGTGGTGCCGGGGGTGACCACCGGTGCCTCCATCACGCCGAGCTTCTCGGGCGTGAGGAACTCGTTGAAGTCCTTCCAGTGCCCCACGTCCGACATCAGCCCGATGACGTGCGCGGCCTTGGCGGACTGGAAGAGCGCGAACGAGTCGTTGAACATCGCGGTCGAGTTGGCCCCGTCGTTGTTCAGGCCGGCGTCACCGGCCTCCTTCCAGAGCGCGAAGATCCGCTTCACGTTCGGCGACGTCCAGTCGCGCTTGCCGGCGATCCAGTCGTCGTACTCCTGGGCGGTGAGGATGCCGGAGCCCAGGGCCGACATCCAGAACTGGATCCCGGCGCCCTCCTTGTTGCCCAGCGCGAAGCACTTGGCGTCGACCTTGTCGATGGCGGCACAGTCGGCGAGGAACTCGTCCCAGGTCGTGGCCGGGCTCGCCGGATCGAGCCCGGCCTTCTCGTAGAGCGCCTTGTTGTAGTAGATGGGGTGTCCCTGCAGCGTCACCGGGGCGGCGTAGACCTTGCCGTCCTTGGTGAAGGCGTCCCAACCCGCGAGCCGCTGCTTGTCCTCGGCCACGTACTCGTCGAGCGGCACCAGCGCGTCGACCCGGTCCCGGATCTGGCCGCCGCCGTTGAACAGCATCACGTCCGGGCCCTTGCCGGACTGGATGGCCGCGCCGAGCAGCGTGTAGTACTGGTCGAACGGCTGCGCGACGAACTCGACCGTGACGTCGGGGTGCTTGGCGGCGAAGTCCGCCTTCGCCTTGTCGACATACGCTTTGGCCGACGGCTCGCCGGACTTCCAGTCCCACACCACCAGTTTGTCGGTCGAGCCGCCGGAGGAAGGGCCCGTGTCGCTGGCACTTCCACAACCTGCCGTCGCCAGTCCCACAACGAGGACGGCGGACCACAATGCTCGTTGTTTCATCGTTGTTCACCTCTGAAGGGAGTGGCTGACGGCCTGCCGCAGCCAACGTGATCAAGAACGTAACTCGTATGACGTCTGACGTCAACAGTCAGCCGTACACTGGCCGTGGACGTCGTGGTTCGACGAGCCAATCGGAGGGGGACATGACGCCATCGCAGGAGACGGCCCTGGAGAAGCTGGCCGCCCCGACCTGGTCGCGCCGCCCCACCAACCTCGCCACGGCGGTCACCGCCGAGCTGGTGGAACGCATCGTTCGCGGGGTGCATCCGTCCGGCACCGCGTTGCCCCCCGAGCCGGTGCTCTGCGAGACCTTCTCCGTCAGTCGAACCGTCGTCCGGGAGGCGGTGAAGATCCTCCAGGAGAAGGGTCTGGTGCAGGTCCGCCAGGGTGCCGGCACCATGGTCACCCCGCCCTCGAACTGGGACATGCTCGACGAACTCGTCCTCGCGGCCACCATCGCCGAGGACGACAGCCTCGCCATCCTCGACGACGTGGTGGTGACCCGGCGGCTGCTGGAATCCGACATGGCACACGTCGCCGCCCGGGTCGCCGATGAGGAGACCGTGGACCGCCTGCGCGCCCTGGTCGACCGGATGGACGAGCTCGTCGGCGACACCGTCGCCTACCACGAACTCGACCGTGCCTTTCACGACACCGTCATGCAGGCGTCCGGGAACCGCATCGCTCGTGGCGTCGTGCAGGCGCTGGAGAGTCAGGTCGTGAACACGGCGCGGTACACCGGCCGCACCGAGCGGTCGCTCTGCGTCGCCTCCAACCGTGGACACCGACGTGTTTACGAGATGATCGCCGCCCACGACCCGGAAGGGGCCGCGGCGGCGATGTTCACCCACATCACCGAGGCCTGGGTGGTCCGCCGCAGCGGCTCGGGCAAGCCGGACCGCCTGCAACGCTGACCCGGGACACGACGGGCCGACGGGCCCGACCTCCTGGCTCCCACTGCCGCCAGGAGGCCGAGACCCGCCGTCGCCCTCGGCCCGGTCAGGAGAACTGGGCGAAGAAGCGCCAGATCTCACCCTTGGTCCAGGTGGTGATGCCACTCTCGGCGTACGTGCCGTCCACCGGCCCGGGCATGTGCCCGTTGTCGAAGGCCGCCCACTGCACCGGGTAGCCGGCCCGGCAGCCGGAGTAGGCCGTGGTGATGTGCGTACGGCTGCCCGCTCCCGGCTCCGGCGGGTTCTGGGCGTTGCACCCGTTGTTGCGGACGAAGGTGTCGCGCAGCCCCCGGCCCTGGCCGATGCTGAGGACGTTGTCCGAGATGCCGTGCAGACCGAAGTACGCGATCGGCTGCGTACCGCCGCTGCAACCGCTGATCTGTGCACCGGCGATCACGGCGACCGCCCGGAAGACGGTGGCCCGGGCGCAGGCGAGGGCGTAGCTCATGCCACCGCCCCAGCTGAAGCCGAGCGCGAAGCGCTGCCTCGGGTTGACGCACAGGTCGCTCTCGATCCGGCGGATCATGTCGTCGACGAAGGTGACGTCCTCGCCGCCGGCGTTGCCCCAGCCGTTACCGAGCCCCTGCGGGGCGACCAGGATCGCGCTGTTGTTCGACTGCTCCTGCTGGCCGTAGTAGGACCAGGCGCTCCCGCTGGTGCCGCCGGAGGAGATCTCCTGCATGGTGCCGCCACGCCAGTGGAAGGCGAAGATCAGCCGGTAGGCGGTGTTGTTGTTGTAGTTGGCGGGCAGGCGCAGGATGAACTGGCGGCTCTTGCCGTTGCTCTGGATGGTGTGCGTGCCGTTGTACAGCGTCGGGGCCTTGCCGCACCCGGTGCCACCGGTCGGTGGTGGCGACGTGGGGCCGCCCCCGTCGACCCGGGCCAGTTGCCACTGCTGGTTGGCGCCGTTCCAGTCGGCGTACTGCACGATGTTCGCGCCGTCCGCGGTGGAGGCACCCTGCACCTCGACGACCTTGTTGCTGTGCCGGCTGATCAACCGGACATGACCGCCGTCCGAGTCGGCCAACCGGAACTGCTGGTTGGTGCCGTTGTGGTCCGACCACTGCACGATCGCCCCGCCGTCGGCGGTCGAGAAGTTGTGCACGTCGAGGACCTTGCCCGAGTGCCGCGACTTCAGCCGGTAGTAACCACCACCGGAGTCCACGAACTGCCACTGCTGGTTCGCGCCGTTGTTGCGGGTCCACTGGCTGATCCGCGCACCGTCGTTGGTCGCCAGACCGTACACGTCCAACGCCTTGCCACTGTTGCGGTTGACCAACACGTACCAGGCGTTGGGGTCCACGGTCGCCGCCGCCGCGGGCGCCGCGTTCACCACCACGAGCGCGCTCGCCGCCAGCACCGCGGCGGCCGCCGCGGCCAGCCCCGACCGCCAGCCGCGTCTGGGTGGAGAGGCGGGACGAGCCTCACCGATGGCCTTCATGGTCCACTCCTTCGATCGGGGTCATCCACGAGCAGCCGTGGATGCCCTGGGGATGTGCCGGCGTCAGGTGGTGGCGTCAGCACGGTGGGGTGGTGCGAAAGATCCGGTCACCGGAGTCGCCGGCCGGCATGACGACGTGCCCACGGTCGCAGCCGGCCGGCGCGGGACCACGGCGGTGAATCGGGCTCCCGGCTGCCACGAGACCCGCTCGTGACAGCGAAGTTAGCGTTAACGTCGTCATACGTCAAACGACAGAGGTCTATCGATTGGCCCTCTCCGAACCCGGCTCCGGGGCCACGCGAGAGGCCCGGCACGGCTCGCCGACGGACCCGGTGGCGACTCCCGGGCCCGGACGACGGTCACGGCGTCCAGTACAGGTGCGGGTTCACCCGCCCGAACCAGTCGAAGACGGCCATGTTGTCCCAGCCGTTACCGGTTCCGTTGATGTCCGCCGGATCCCACCCGTTGCCGCGCACCGCGTGCCAGGTCGGCTCCCAGTAGAAGACACCGACCGCACCGGCGTTGCGCGCGGTGTTCTGCACCCAACTGAACTGCTGCGCCTGCCCGGACCAGGTGGCCGGGATGTTGTCGCAGCGCTCGGTACCCGAGATCACGTTCGGCTGGTGGTCGGCGTCGGCCGTGGTGAACGGGTACGCGGTCTCGGCGATCACCACCGGCTTGCCGTAGCGCGACCGCACGTCGGCGATCACGTTGTACAGGTTGGCCAGGGTGCCGTGCCACATGCAGTAGTAGGACAGTGCGGTGACGTCCCACGGGACACCCTGTGCCCGGATCCCGTCGTAGAACCAGCGGGCGTTGGCGTTGCTGTCCGCGTTCGCCGTGTGGATCCACACCTGGGTGCCGCCGTGGCACGCCTTGGTGGCCTGGTAGCCCCGCTTGAGCAGGCTCGCCAGCGGGGCGAAGTCGTTGTTGACCACCTGGCCGGCGGGCCAGAGCATCCCCACGTTGATCTCGTTGCCGATCTGCACCGCGTCCGGCGTGGTGCCCTGCGCCTTGAGCGCGCTGCACACGTCGTAGGTGTAGTTGTAGACGTCGGCCTGCAACTGGCTCAGCGAGTGGTTGGCCCAGGCCGCCGGCGGATACTGCTTGCCCGGATCAGCCCAGGTGTCCGAGTAGTGGAAGTCGATCAGCAGCTTGAAACCCTTCGCCTTGATCGTCCTGGCCTGCTGAAGCACCCTGGCCTTGTTGTTGTAGCCGCTGGCCGGGTTGTTCCAGACGCGCAGCCGCAGGTAGTTGACACCCTTCGAGGCGAGGATGTCGTAGGGGTCGGCCGGCGCGCCGGAGGCGTTGTAGTAGCGGGCACCGAGGTCGAGGCTGCGTTGCAGCGAGGAGACGTCCGCGCCGCGCATGGTGAGAGTGTTCGCCGCCTGTACGGGGGCGGTCAGGGCCAGCGGGGCCGCGAGGACGACCACCGCCGCGAGGACCCGGAGGGACGGTTTCATGGCGCTCCTTCACATCCGCGGGATGCGGGTGCCCGACGAGGTTCGGGCAGGTCCGGCGGGTCTGCCGGACGGTCTCGGCACCAGGTGAGGTGGTGACAGGTGTCGATGGCTCAAGCGTGACAGTCAGAGTGACCCATGCCGGCGCTTCCGCACCACCCCCCAACGGCCGCGCTCCGGACCCAACGTCGTGCGCCCGTCGGGGGGCCGGCGACGGTAGGTTGCCGGCATGGAGCTGGAGTTCGCCGGTGAGGTGTGGTTCTGGCGCGGCCCGTCCCCGTTCCACTTCGTCACCGTGCCCGACCAGCACTGCGGCCAGCTGGCGGAGGTGGCAGGTCAGGTCAGCTACGGCTGGGGAATGATCCCGGTGGCCGCGCGGATCGGTGGTACCCACTGGACCACCTCACTGTTCCCCATGCACGGCGGCTACGTCGTGCCGGTCAAGGACAAGGTCCGCAGGGCCGAGGGCATCGAGGTCGGCGACGTCGTCACGATTCTGCTGACCGTCGACGCGAGATAACGGCGCGCAGGCCGGCCGTGAAGCGGTATAACCCATCGATTATCTTGCATGTGTCGATCCGTTTCGGTAGGAAGGCTTAGGAATCGTTCAGGTTCCGCTTCCTGGGAGGAGCGACGATGAAACCTGTCCTGCGCCGTCTACGCACGGTGACCGTCACACTCGCCACCTGCACCCTCGGACTGGCCCTGCTGTCGGCCCCCGCCGCGGCACAACCCGCGCAGCCGATCACGCCACTGTCCGAGCGGGCACCCGAATCGGACCAGTTCTCGGCCGAGGGTGTGACGACCGTCGGTGAACTGCGTACCGTCGGCGGTTCGTTGTCGTCCGCCCGCGACGGCCGGACCCAGATCATCGAGCACCCCGGCGCGACGTACATCAAGGTGCACTTCAGCTCGCTGCGACTGGCTCCCGGCGAGTACGTCACCGTGTCGAGCCCGGACGGCCGGGAGAGCTACCGGTACGACCGTCACCTGAACCGGGCGACCGGCGCGGACTACACCACCGACGGCCGGCCGGGCTTCTGGGCGATGTCGGTGGAGGGCGACACGGCGGTGGTGACGCTGCACGGCAACCGCTCCTCCCGGGGCAGCGCCGCGACCATCGACCGGTTCTGGCGCGGCTACGACCGCACGGAGATCGGCCAGTACAACTTCTCCATCCAGTCGGTGTGCAGCACCGACGCCCGCCGCGACGTGGTCTGCTACCAGAGCAGCCACCCCACCGAGTACGCCCGGGGCAACGCGGTGGCCCGGCTGCTGATCAGCGGCGGCGGGATGTGCACCACCTGGCGGGTCGGCAATACCAACCGCATGCTGACCAACAAGCACTGCTTCTCGACCCAGGCCGCGGTCAGCGGCAGCGAGATGCAGTTCAACTACCAGTGCGCCACCTGCGGCGGCGCGAACCCGGGCCCCGGCACGAAGGTGAGCGGTGCGACGCTCTACCGGGTGAGCAGCGGCGGCTCCAGCCAGCTCGACTACGCCCTGTTCTCGGTGAACAACTTCGCCGCCATCCAGGGCTTCGGCACGCTCTACCTGGCGACGTCCGCCACCACCACCGGGACGCAGATGTACATCCCGGGGCACGGTGACGGCAGCCCGAAGCGGCTGTCCATCTTCGAGAACACCCAGAACGGGGCGCGCTGCACCGTGCGCAACGCCAACTACAACACCTGGAACATCAGCTACAGCTGCGACACCTCCGGCGGCAACTCGGGCTCACCGGTGCTGAACAGCAGCCACCGGGTGATCGCCCTGCACCACCTCGGCGGCTGCCCGTCCAACCAGGGCGCCAAGGCACACCTCATCTACAACGAGATCGCGAGCCTGATCGACAACGGGTGACCGCCGTGCTGGCGACCCGGACCGGAGCCGTCCGCCGGGTCGCCACCACCCTCGTCGGGCACACACCGCACGCCGCCGTACCATCCGGTACATGACGATTGCCGTCGAACAGCACGTGGCCGCCGATCCCGCCACCGTCTGGCGGACCGTGAGCGACGTCGAGCGTTGGGCCGAGTTGCTGCCCACCATCGACGAGATCACCCGCATCGACGACGCCGGTCCGGTGACGGTCGGCAGCGGTTTTCGGATCCGCCAGCCGGGGCTGGCCACCGCCAGGTACGAGATAACCGAATGGCGACCCGGGGCCGGCTTCACCTGGCAGGCCCGTACGCCGGGCGTCCGGACCACGGCGAGCCACGAGCTGCGTCCGGAGGGCTCCGCGACCCGCCTGCGGCTGAGCATCGACTGGGACGGCCCGGCGGCCCGCCTGGTCGAGCTGCTGTACGGCAGGCGCACCCGGCGGCTCCTCGAGCAGGAGGCGACGGTCTTCGCCCGGCTCGCCTCGGGCGGCGAGGGGGCACGATGAGCCCGGTCGAGCGCACCGCCACGCGGTGGGAGGTCCTGGACGAACGGTTCCGGGCGGTCAGCGGTGACCACGTGGTGCAGCGGCTGTTCGACGGCGGGCGTTGGCTGGAGGGGCCGGCGTACTCCGCCGCGTGGCGCTGCCTGCTGTTCAGTGACATCCCCAACGACCGGGTGGTGCGGTGGGACGAGGTCACCGGCCGGTGCGACGTCTTCCAGACGCCCGCCGGTCACCCCAACGGCCGCACCATCGACCGCCTCGGCCGCGTCGTGACGTGCGAGCACGGCCACCGTCGGGTGACCCGTACCGAGCCCGACGGGTCGTTGACCGTCGTGGCGGACCGGTGGCGGGGCAAGCGGTTCAACAGCCCGAACGACGTCGTCGAGACCAGCGACGGCTCGTTGTGGTTCACCGATCCGAGCTACGGCATCGACAGCGACTACGAGGGGTACCGGGCGGATCCGGAGCTGGACGGCTGCCACGTCTACCGCTGCCCGCCGGACGGCCGGGTGGAGCGGGTCGCCGACGACTTCCGGCGACCCAACGGTCTCGCGTTCTCGGCGGACGAACGGCGACTGTTCATCGTCGACACCCGACGTCGGCACCTGCGTCACTTCGACGTGGGCCCCGACTGGACGCTGCGCGACCGTGGCGTGCTCGCCGAGTGTGACGCCGGCTCGTTCGACGGGATCCGACTCGACCGGGAGGGCCGACTGTGGGTCGCCGCCCACGACGGCCTGCACTGCTTCGACCAGGAGGGCACGCTGCTCGGCAAGCTCCGGCTACCGGAGATCTGCTCGAACCTGACCTTCGGTGGCCGCAAGCGCAACGTGTTGTTCGTGACGGCCACCACCTCGGTCTACTCGCTCGCGCTGAACGTCACCGGCGCGGGCCCGACCGGCCCGGCCACCGGGTAGGCACCGGCGTCCGCTGGTCGGACCACCCGGACACCAGCCACCGGTCCGCCGCTGGCGGGCCAGGGCACCCGGGGAGGGTTGGGTGGCCACCGACCCGGGTATGGCACACCTGTTCGAGAGAAGGGTGCCGAGATGACCGAGAAGCATGATCCGCAGGCCGCGGTGAAGGACCCGGACGAGTGGGTGACCGGCGACGAGCCGACGACGGCGGCGCAGGAGTCCTACCTGCGGACCCTGGCCCGCGAGGCGGGCGAGAGCGTGCCGGACGACCTCACCAAGGCCGAGGCGGCGAAGTTGATCGACCAGTTGCAGCAGCAGACCGGGCGGGGCGACCAGGGCTGATTCCGGAAGGCCACCTCCAGCTTATCCACGGGTCAAGCCGCGCGAATCGCCCTGGATGCCGATTTTGTGGGTCTGGTCGGTACATATTCTCGACCAGTCCCCGAGCGGCAAGCCGTTGGCAGACCAGGGAGCAGCGTGTCCGAGACAGCGCGACAGCTCGCCATCGAGCAGCAGGTGGTCGACAAGGTGTACGAGCGGCTGGCGGTCATGCGGTCGCAGGCGAGGGAACTGGAGTCCGAGGGTCGGGGTCGCGCCTCGGCCGGCCCGTCGACCGGGCTGGTCGAGCGCGACGCGATGGTGCTGCGCGCCGCCACGCGGCTGTCCGATCTGGACGGCCAGGAGGAGGGCCTCGTCTTCGGTCGGTTGGACCTCGACGACGGCGAGACCTACCGCGTCGGCCGGCTGGGCGTACGCGACGAGGACCGGGAGCCGCTGGTGGTGGACTGGCGCGCGCCGGCTGCCGCGCCCTTCTACCGCGCCACCCCCGGCGAGCCGCTGGGCGTGGTCCGCCGTCGGATCATCACCTGCGCCGGCCCTCGGGTCATCGGGGTCGACGACGAGGTGCTGTCGGCCGGCGACGTCGACGGTGTGGTGGGTGAGGGTGCCCTGCTCGCGTCCCTCACCCGGGAGCGCGGCCCGCACATGCGGGACATCGTCAGCACCATCCAACGCGAGCAGGACGAGGCGATCCGGGCGCCGGCGCACGGCGTCACCGTGATCACCGGTGGTCCCGGAACGGGCAAGACCCAGGTCGCTCTGCACCGTGCCGCCTATCTGCTCTACACCGACCGGGGGAAGTTCGCCGACGGCCGGGTGCTGGTGGTCGGTCCGTCGACCGTGTTCACCGAGTACATCGGCCGGGTGCTGCCCGGCCTCGGTGAGGACAGCGTTCACCTGCGGGCGATCGGCGAGCTGTTCGACGGCGTGGTGGCGACCCGACGTGACCGCGCCGAGGTCGCCGCCGTCAAGGGCGACCTGAAGATGGTGCGGGTGCTCACCGAGCTGGCCTGGGACACCCCGCCGAACGTGCCCGGGCGGTTCGGCAGGCTCGACGCCGACGACCTGGCGAGAGCCCGCCAGGAGGTACGTCGACGGTGCGAGGCGCGGGGCGTCAAACCCAACGGCGCCCGCGCCGAGGCGGCGCGGGTGCTCTCGGAACTGCTCGACGGCCGGGAGGTTCCGGACACCTTCCTGAGGTCGTGGTGGCCGATGCTGACCCCGCAGGACGTGCTGCCCGCGCAGCACGGGCAGTGGTCGGTGGACGACGTCCCGCTGCTCGACGAACTCGCCGAGATCCTGGGCCCGCCGGTCGCCCCGACGGTTACCGGGAGGAAATGGCAGGTGCGTGAGCTGAGCAGCGGTCCGCGTCTGGCGGAGACCTTCGTGCTCAGCCTGAGCCTCAACGACGGCTGGCAGCTCTTCGCGCCCGGCCTGTCCACCCCGATCGCCGTCTCCGGCCAGTCCCTGGACACCGGCAACGCCTGGGCGGCACAGCGCTGGGCGGCGGCGATCATCCTGCGTGAGGGCCACACGGTGGTGGCCTGGGTGGACGGCTTCGACCCGTACGGCGAGGAGGGGTACGTGCCGGAGCTGGCCGAGCCGCTGCCGGTCGCCGAGGCGGTCGAGCCGGTCGAGGACGTGTACCTGCACGTGATCCTCGACGAGGCCCAGGACCTGTCGCCGATGGAGTGCCGGATGATCGCCCGCCGGGCCGCCCACGCCTCGATGACGATCGTCGGTGACCTCGGTCAGGCGACCCATCCGCTGGCCGCGGCGAGTTGGCCGGAGTTGGTGCAACAGTTGGGCAAACGCGACGTCCGGATGCTCGACCTGCCCACCGGCTACCGGGTGCCGCGGGTCATCGCCGACTACGCCGCCCGGGCGTTGGCGCCCGGGATCGCGCCGACCCGCTCGTTCCGCCCCGGCGGAACCCTCACCGTCCGTCGGGTGGACGACCTGCCCGCGGCCCTCGCCGAGGAAACCGGCGCGGTCATCGCCGCGGACGCGAGCGCCGACCAGCTCGGGGCGATCCCGGTCAGCCAGGTCAAGGGACTGGAGTACGACCGGGTGGTGCTGGTGGAACCCGCCGACATCGTCGCCGCCGAGCCTCGCGGCATGAACCGGCTCTACGTGGCCCTGACCCGGGCCGTCGCCGAACTGGTCATCCTGCACACCAGGGCACTGCCGGAGACACTCAGGTCGTTACCTCCGCGACCACCCGCCACACCTGGGCGGCGAGCCAGTCGTTGAGCTGGTCCGGCTCGACCTCGTCCCGGTGGTCGAACCACCAGATGATGCCGGCGTCGACCATGCCGACGACGCTGGCCACCACGTACGCGGGCAGGTGCGCCTCGTGCCCCGCGGCGCGCAGGTTGGCGGCGGCCGCCTCGGTGATCTCGGGGACGGCGTGCGCGGTGCCGAGGCGGGCCCGGAACCGGTAGAGGTTGGGGTGGGCCACCGCCCAGCTCAACACCCGGCCGACGACGCCGTGCACCACCTCCGGCGGGGTGCCCGGAGCCGACAGCGACGGGCGGATCCAGGCGCTCACCTGGCGGGCGGCGTACCGCGCCACGGCCTGATCGAGGTCGTCCTTGCTGGCGAAATGACGGTACACGTGCGGTCGGGGCAGCCCGGCCCGGTCGGCCACCGTGCCGAGCCCGGCGTCGGTGCCGTGTTCCTCGATGACGCGGACCGCGGCCTCCACGATCACCTGCCGTCGCCGAGCCCGCTCCTGCGGGATGCCACCGGCACGGCGGGCGGCGATGGTGTCCCGTTTCACCAACGCATTGCTCACCGGATCACTGTAGCGGCTCGGTAACCTTGGCTGGGTACGAGCTGTACCCAACCAGCGTCCTGCGAGGTAGCCATGCCCAGTCCCGCACCCGGCCCCGTCGACCTCACCCACCTGAGGGAAGTGCTCGACGGACCGTGGGCCGAGGTCCGCAACGCGCACCGCCGGCACCTCGACGAGCGCTTCCTCCCGGTGTACGGCGAGACCGGCGACCAGGCGCGCGAGCGGGTCACCCGGCTGCTCGGCGAGCTTCCGGTGAAGCTGGGCATCGCCTCGGCCTTCCCCACCCAGTACGGCGGTGGATCCGACGTCGGCGGCTCGATCATCGCCACCGAGATGCTGGCCCAGGTGGACCTCTCGCTGATGGTCAAGGCCGGCGTGCAGTGGGGCCTGTTCGGCGGCGCGGTCGCGGCCCTGGGCACCCGGCGCCACCACGACGCCTACCTCCGGGACATCATCTCCGGCCGGATCCTGGGCTGCTTCGCGATGACCGAGACCGGGCACGGCTCCGACGTCCAGCAGCTGCGCACCACCTGCACGTACGACCCCGAAACGCAGACCTTCGACCTGCACACCCCGCACGGGGCGGCCCGCAAGGACTACATCGGCAACGCCGCCCGGGACGGGCGGATGGCGGTGGTCTTCGCGCAGTTGGTGACCAACGGGCAGCGGCACGGCGTACACGCGTGGTTGGTGCCGATCCGCGACGAGCGGGGCAACCCGCTACCCGGCGTGACCATCGGCGACGCCGGGCCCAAGGCCGGCCTGCTCGGCGTGGACAACGGGCGACTGAGCTTCGACCACGTCACGGTGCCCCGGGACATGCTGCTGGACCGTTACGGCCAGGTCGCCGAGGACGGCACGTACTCCAGCCCGATCGAGAACGACTCGCGGCGCTTCTTCACCATGCTCGGCACCCTGGTCCGGGGCCGGGTCAGTGTGGGTGGCGCCGCGTCGGCGGCCACCAAGTCGGCGTTGACCATCGCGGTCCGGTACGGCGACATCCGCCGCCAGTTCAGCACCCCCGACGCCGAGCGGGAGGTGCTGCTCAACGACTACCTGGCCCACCAGCGCAAGTTGCTGCCCGCCCTGGCCACCACCTACGCACTGCACTTCGCCCAGGCCGAACTGGTCGCGGCGGTGCACGAGGTGCAGGGCGGCGACAGCCCGGTCGACGAGCGGCGGCAGCGGGAGTTGGAGTCCCGCGCCGCCGGGCTCAAGGCCGCGCAGACCTGGCACGCCGCGCGCACCATCCAGCTGTGTCGCGAGGCGTGCGGCGGCGCCGGCTACCTGGCCGAGAACCGGTTGCCGGGCCTGCGCGCCGACACCGACGTCTTCACCACGTTCGAGGGCGACAACACGGTCCTGCTGCAACTGGTCGCGAAGGGGCTGCTGACCGGGTACCGGGACGAGTTCGGCTCGCTGGACGGCTGGGGACGTGCCTCCTTCGTCGCCGAGCAGGTCCGGGAGATGGTGCTCGAGCGCAGCGCCGCCCGGTCGCTGATCCAGCAACTGGTCAGCGCCGTACCCGGCCGCGACGAGGAGGTCGCCGTCACTGACCGGGGCTGGCAGCTCAAGATCTTCGACGATCGCGAGAAGCACCTGCTCGAAGGGGCGATCCGCCGCCTGCGCAACGGCGCGGCCAGCAAGCGGGACCGCCCGTTCGACATCTTCAACGACGTCCAGGACCACGTCCTCACCGCCGCCGCGGCGCACATCGACCGGATCACCCTGGAGGCGTTCGTCGCCGGCATCGAGGACACCGCGGACCCGGCGGTCCGGGCGCTGCTCTCCCGCGTCTGCGACCTGTACGCCCTCAGCGTCATCGAGTCCCACAAGGGGTGGCTGCTGGAGCACGGCCGACTCACCCCGGTCCGCTCGAAGGCGATCACCGCGGTGGTGAACGGCCTGCTCAAGGAGTTGCGTCCGCACATGCGAACGCTTGTGGACGGCTTCGCCATCCCGGACACCTGGCTGCACGCCGCCATCCTGCGCGAGGAGCCCGGCCGCCAGGACACCATGACCGCCCACGACAGCACCCCAGGCGGTTGACATCCGGCGCGGGGGAAATGTGCAATATGTTGCATGCCGATTCCTGCGCGTACCGGCGTCGTCGCCCGGTCACTGCTGCGCGACGACGCCTTCCGGGCGATCCGCGACGCGATCGTGAACGGGACGCTGACCCCTGGTGAGCGGCTCAACGACGGCGATCTCGCCCAGTGGCTCGGGGTCAGCCGCACGCCGGTACGCGAGGCGCTGACCCGGCTCGAGGAGGCGGGCCTGGTCCGGACGAGGCCGGGCCGTTACACCATGGTCAGCCCGCTGGACCTGCGGGCACTGCGTGGTGCCCAGTCGGTGACCACCGCGATGCACGAGCTGGCGGTGCGCGAGGCACTGCCGAACCTGTCCACCGCCGAACTGGACGCCATGCGGGCGGCGAACGCCCGGTTCGCGCGGGCGCTGCGGGACGACGACGTGGACGCGGCGGTCGCGGCGGACGACGACTTCCACGGCGTCCTGGTGGGCGCCTCGGCGAACGCGGCGCTGCGGTCGGTGCTCGACCAGTTCACGCCCGCGCTGCGGCGGCTGGAACGGCTCCGCTTCGCCTCGCTGAGCGGCCGTGGCTCCGTCGCGCAACACGAGCGGATCATCGCGCGGTGCGCGGCCGGTGACGTCGAGGGTGCGGTCGCCGCCACCCGCGCCAACTGGCAGACCCTGGCCCCCCTGCTGGACACCGCGATCGACGCGGGCGGGCCCGACAGCTGAGCTACCGCGGCAGCTGCGCCGCCTCGTCGATCTGGTGCGTCACCCGACAGGCGACCTCCCGCAGCGCGGTGACCTGTTCCTCGGTGAGCCCGTCGATGACGAACCGGCGTACCGCCGCGACATGCCCCGGCGCCGCGGCGACCACGAGCTCCCACCCGGCTCCGGTCAGCACCGCCCGGTTGTAGCGGGGGTTCTCCGGGTCGGGCTCACGACGCAGCAGACCTCGCTGCTCAAGACGCTTGACGACGTTGGACAGCCGGGACAGCGAGCTGTTGATCTGGCTGGCCAGGGCGCTGAGCCGCAGGGTGCGCCCGGGCGCCATGGACAGGCCGCTGAGCACGAAGTAGTCGAACAGCGTGAGGTTGTGGTCGCGTAGCAGTTGCGCGTCGAGCGCGCCGGGCAGCTTGAACATGAGGCTGGCCAGGGCGAGCCAGGCCTCGCGCTCGCACTCGTTCAACCACCGGGGTTCCTCCGGCATGCCGCCCAGCCTAGCCGCCGCCCTGGCGGCGGGAGGTGAGCCATCTCGCATTCACTTCAACCTTGAACCTCAAGGACCCTATCGTCGACTTCAAGCTTGAACTCAACCTATCTTGGAGTTGTCGTGACCCTGTTCCGACTGGACGCCAGCATCCGTACCCACGGGTCCGCGAGCCGCGAGATCGCGGACATCGTCGAAGCGGAGTGGCTCGCCGCTCACCCCGGTGACCCGATCGAACGTCGCCACATCGGCGTCGACGCGCTGCCCGCCACCGCCTGGGCGGCGGCGGTCGCCGCCGGGACGACCGCGCCCGAGGAGCACACCGCCGAGCAGCGCGCGGCCCTCGCCCTCGCCGCGACCCTGGTGGACGAACTGCTCGCCGCCGACGCCATCCTGTTCGCCGTGCCGCTGTACAACTACGGCGTCTCACAGCACTTCAAGACCTACGTCGACCTGGTCAGCACCGACCAGCGCGCATTCGGCAAGCCGTTCCTCGCCGGCAAGCGGGTCGTGCTGGTCACGGTCCGGGGCGGAGCGTACGGGGGTGGCACCCCCCGGGAGGGCTGGGACCACGCCACGCCGTACCTGCGCCGGATCATCGCCGACTGCTGGGGAGCCGACCTCACCGTCGTCGAACGCGAGTTCACCCTCGTCGGCGTCAACCCCGCCCTCGACTCGTTCGCCGACCAGGCCGCGAAGATGCACGCCGAGGCCCGGCAGGCCGCCCGGGAGGCCGGTCGCGCGCTCGGCGCCGTTCCGATCCCGGCCTGAGCCCGCCGCCGAGAACCTGCCGGGCCGTCCCGGGCGCCCAACCGCGGGGTGGGGCCCCGCGCGGCCGCCCCCCCCCGCCCCCCCCTGAGGCCCCACCCGAAACCCCGGCGGGGGGGTTAGC
>NZ_JBAGKI010000098.1:0-15390 GCF_036689795.1 Micromonospora palythoicola
GCCCTCCTGGGCCGGGGCCGCCGGTCCTGACCCGGCCTACCCCCGGGGCCCGGGGCGGGCCCGCTCCACCGGCCCGCCGCGGGGGCCGGCCCACCACCACCGCCCCAGCCGCCCGCGGCCGGGGCATCGTCGTCACCGACTACGTCGACCAGACCACCGGCACCGTCGCACCCGGTCAGCCGCGCAGCGGGCCAGCCCGGCTGGTGGCCCTGGCCGTTCGGGTCATTCCCGGTATCGGGCTCACCACCACCTCGGTGGTGACCAGCACGTCCAGCCCGTCGATCCGGCACCACACCAGCCGGGCGGCGTTCGCGGCGACCAGCTCCGCCGCCCGGGTGCACGCCACCGGCGCGTCCTGAAGGACCCGAGCCGCACCCGCGAGGGCACCGAGATCGGCGGCCACCAACGCCTGCTGGCGCGCCACCCGGGCGGCTCCCACCCCCGCGCCGAACAGGCCCGCCACGACGAACAACAACCCCACCCCCAGCAGGCAGATCGTGGCTCCACCCCGCTCACCACCCCGGGTCGGCGGCCACCACCAGCGCTGCGTCCGGCCAGCCGGCCAGGTGGACGACCACCGGCCAGCCGGCCGGCCCCTCCGTGCCCCGGACCGGCCACACCCCGAGGCGGTGGCGGCCGAGCGAGCTGCGACGGCGCTCACGGTTGCGGCTCCGGCGCACCCGGTTCGACCGCCGCGACGGCCGTGGCCACGACGCTGATCGCGGGCAGGTCGGCGCCGAGGGCGCGGACGGAGGCGCGGACCGTCACCCGGACGAGGTCGCCGTCCGAGACGACGACCACCTCGGCACCGGCCGGGGCCTGCCGGCGGCCCGCGGTGGCGCCCGGCTCACCCCGGGAGGCGGCGAGCGCCGCCTCCCGGGCCGCGTCCAGGCACGCCGCCTTGGTACTCACCGCGTTGATCGTGGTCAGCCCGGTGAGCAGGAGCAGCACCAGCGCCGGCAGGCCGGCCGCCATCTCGGCCGTGAACGATCCCCGGTCGTGGCCGGCCGGCCGGCGCCAGGTCACTTCAGTGCCCGGTCGATGACGGCCGTCAGCGCGGACTGCACACCGTCGGAGGTCAGCACCTTGAGCAGGACACCGCCGAAGGCCACCGCGGCGAGCGTTCCCACCGCGTACTCCGCGGTGTTCATTCCGGCGTCCCCGCGTAGGCGGGCGAGGATTCTGCGCACCTGTTCGTCCTTTCTCGTTGGGTTTCACAGCACGTCGCCGAGGACAGCGACGATCACCGGCACCAGACCGGCGAGAATGAAGGCCGGCAGAAAGCACAGGCCCAGCGGCAGCACGATCAGCACGCCGGCACGGCGCGCAGCCGCCTCGAGCGCGACGGCGCGATCAGCTCTCAGGTCGTCGGCGAGTCGGGTGAGCGCTCCGGCCAGGGCGGCGCCACTGCTCGCCGAGCGGATCGCGGCGGTGGCCACGCGGTGCGCTCCCGGCACCTCCGCCAGATGTGCCCACGCCTCGTGGGGCCCACCGCCGAGTTGCAGCGTCCGGCCGACCCGGGCAAGTTGTCGGCCCAGCGGCCCGCCGAGCGCGTCGGCCACGGCGAGCAGCGAGCGTTCCACGGGTGCCCCTGCCCGCAGCGCCGCCGCCAGCAGGTCAGCGGCCAGCGGTAGGTCGGCGGTGGCACGCAGCCGGCGACGACGCACGGTCGGCGGCTCGATCCGACGGAGCAGCCGGTCGAGCAGCACCGCCGTGGGCAGTGCCGCCACCGGTCCGGCCCAACCCTCGATCAGCACCGCCGCCGCCAGACCGGACAGCCCGGCGGCCAGCCGGACGAGATCCAGTCCCCACCGATTCGTAATCCGCGACGGGGTCGTCGAAGCCGGTGCCGAGGCTCCGTCAGGTGACCCGTCGCGCTGGGCGGCCGGTCTCCCTCCGTGGGACGTCGTACACCCGGGCAACGACCGCCGGAACCGCTGACCCACCCGGCCGGACCTCGACTGTCCGGACAGCCGACGCAGCCGGCGTCGAGGCCGGTACCGGCCGACCGCGAGCCCAGCGACCAGTACGACGCCGGCCATTCCGCCGGCCACCAGCTGCGTCCCGGACATCAGCTGCTCCCGGCGGAGGTGGCCGAGAGTCGCTCCGCCCAGAGCAAGCCGATCACCTGAAGGCCCACGGCGGCGACGGCGCACGCACCACCGACCGGCGTGTGCAGCAGCACCTGGAGGGGATCCACCCCGATGCCGTAGCCGAGGCCGATCCCGCCCAGCGGCAGGGCGGCAAGCAACCAGGCGGTCGCGCGGGCACCCGACGCCTGGGCCGTGGCCGCCGCCAGCCCTCGGTCCGTCGACCGGGCGTCGGCCTCGATCCGCTCCACCAGATCGGCCAGGGGCGCCCCCGTACGCTCGGCCAGCCGTACCGCGGCCCCGGCCAGCCGCCCGAGCCGATCCTCGGCGGGACCGGGCATGGCCGGGCGCGGTAGCTGCTCGGAGCCGACGGGCCGGCCGTCGTCGGTGCCGGTCTCACCCGGCGCGACCGGGTGGGCCACCGCCGGCGTGACACCGGACAACGAGTTCGTCAGCACCTGCGCGGCCACCGGCACCGGCAGACCCACCCGCAGGTCCCCGGCCAGGGCGCACAGCTGATCCAGCCGCTCCCGGCGGTCCCGGACGGCCCGGCCCTGGGCCGCCCGGCGGCGCATCGCTCGCACACCCAGTACGCCGTAACCGGCCAGGGCCACCGCCGCCACCGGACCGGCCAGCAACTGACCGATCCCCGCGCCCAACAGGCAGGTCAGCACCAGAACCGGCCGCGGTGTCGCCACTGACGCCGCCGGTCGTTTCGCCAGCGGTGCCCGCTGATCGGTCTGCGCGCGATGCTCGACCGGTACCCGCAGGTCGGCCGGTACGCTCTGGCCCGTCTGGTCACGGTGGCCGGACTGGTCGCGGTGGTCGATGCCGCCCCTGGCGGTCTGATCCTCTTCCAACAATCCCGTGCCGGCTCCCCGCGCCGTCGGCTCCGCGACGGCGGATGCCCCTCCCGGTACGACAACACCGGCTACCCCACCGGGCCCCCTCGGCCGTCGACTTCCGCGCGGCCCCGGCGGACGGGAGGCGGTCGGTGCCGTCGGCGGCCCCGACCTGGGCCAGCCGATCGGGGACACCGCTGGCCTCGACGGCTGAGCTGCACGCCACGCAGGCGCTGCCTCCGTTGTCGTCGGCCACCCGACACCGGTCGGTTCCGGGCTGCGCCAACCCCGGCCTCGCAGGCTCTCGCCGTCCCGGCGACCACCTGCCTCACGTAGGCCGACGATCCACGCAACCAGCGGATCGTCGGCCGCTTTCCCGCCCTCCTCGGACCCGGACAGAGCACGTCGCCCGCGCATCCGGTAGGTCAGGGCGACAAGGACCGGCAACACCGACGTCGCCCACCACCACGCGCCACTCATGACGACACCGCCGACGCGGGCCAGGGCTCGCACAGAATCGGCGGCACCGGCACGTCGCGGTTGCGGATCAGGGTGCCGAGCGCCCGGGCCGCCAGCCCGAGCCCCCGACCACGAACCCACGCGGGGACCGCGGTGACCAGCCGCTCGGGTCCTTCCGGCAACAGCAGGCAGACGGACTCCAGCATGCGGCCCTGCGGGGTACGGCGAATCTGGAAGACCACCTGAAGCGCCGCCGCCACCTGGGCGTGCAGCGCCGGACGGGGCAACCCGCCGAGCAGCCCGAGCGCCTCCAACCGGGCCGGTACGTCCGACGGGGTGTTGGCGTGCAGCGTCCCCGCCCCGCCCTCGTGCCCGGTGTTCAGGGCGGCCAGCAGGTCGACCACCTCCGCGCCCCGGCACTCGCCGACCACCAGCCGGTCCGGTCGCATCCGCAGCGCCTGCCGGACCAGCTCGCTCAGGCCGACGGCACCCGAGCCCTCCACGTTGGCCGTTCGTGTCTGCAGGCCCACCACGTGCGGGTGCACCGGTCGCAACTCGGCGGCGTCCTCGACCAGCACGATTCGCTCGGTCGTCGGCACCAGGCCGAGCAAGGTGTTCAACAGGGTCGTCTTGCCGGAGCCGGTGCCGCCGATCACCAGATAGGCGAGCCGCGCCGCCACCACGGCGGCGAGCACCGGCGCCACCGGCCGGGCCACCGCGCCCTGGGTCACGAGTTCGTCGAGGGTGAAGGGCCGCTGTCGGAAGGTACGCAGCGACAGGTAGGGCCCGTCGGTCGCCACCGGCGGTAGCACCGCGTGCAGCCGCGTACCGTCGGCCAGCCGGGCGTCGACGCACGGCGCACCGTCGTCCAGCCGACGACCGGCTCCGGCCGCGAGCCGCTGCGCGAGTCGACGAACGTCGTCGGGCGTGCCCACCGGCACCGGCACCTGGTGCAGCCCCTGCCCCCGGTCGACCCACACCCGCGCCCCGTTGACCAGTACGTCCGTCACCTCGGGGTCGGCCAGCAGCACGGCGAGCGGGCCCGCGCCCACCAGGTCGTCACGGACCCGGTCGGCGATCCGCAGCAGGGCGTTGTCACCGAGCACGGCGGCGTCAGGCTCGGCGCGTACCGCGGAGACGATCGCGGCCGGGGTCACCGGCGCGGTGGTCGCGGCGATCCGCTGCCGTACCCGGGCCGCGAGGTTCTCCCCGGTCATGCCGCACCCGCCGCGGGCTGCCCGGTGAGCTCGGCGACGATCCGCTGGCAGAGCTCGGCCAGCGGGCCGCGCCCACCGGCCGCCGGCGCCTCACCCCGCTCCAGCCCACGGCACAGCCCCGGTTCGGGCCGGAGTGAGCCGGCCAGTGGCAGGCCGAGTGCTCGGGCCACCTCGGTGGCGCGCAGCCGGCCGGGAGCGGGACCCCGGACGATGACCGAGAGGTCATGACAGTGCGGGGCGACCGCCGTGACCACCCGGGCCGCGGCGGCGGTTGCCCGCAGTTCGGCGGGTACGACCACGAACGCGCGGTCGGCGGCCTGAAGCGCGGTCACCGCGGCGTCGTCGAGTTGCCGGGGCAGGTCGACCACCACGAGGTCCCGGCTCCGCCGGGCGGCGTCCAGGGTGGCGGCCACCGCCTCGGCCGGCACCGCGATCAGGTCGCCACGGTCCCAGGAGAGCACCACCAGATCGCCCCGGCTGGGCAACGCGCGGACCAGCGCCGGTGCGTCGACCCGCCCGTCGGCGCCGGTCAGCGCCGGCCAGCGCAGCCCTTCCAGCTGCTCCCAGCCGAGCACCAGATCCAGGCCGCCGCCGAGCGGATCGGCGTCGAGCAGGAGAGTACGCAGCCGTGCCCGGGCGGCGGTGACGGCGAGACCACCGGCGAGGATGCTGGCACCGGCGCCACCCCGACCACCGACCAACGCGACCATCCGGGCGTGAGCCGGGGCCCCGCCGTCGCTGACGCAGTCGGCGAACCGGTCCACCAGCCACGGCTCGGCCGCGGGCAACACGGCGACGTGTTCTGCCCCGAGCAGCTCGGCCACCTGCCAGCCGGACTCGACGTCGCCGGACCGTCCCACCAGGACGAGTCGGCTTCGTCGGGGTAGCCGCGCCCGCAGGCAGGGCTGTGCCTGGTCGCTGCCGACGAGGACCAACGGGGACGGCCGCCAGCGGGTGCGGGCGGCCGCCGGATCGGCGGCGACCTCCACCTCGACTCCGCCCGCGGCAGCGAGCCGAAGCAGGTCGTCGAGCAGGTCACCGTCCGAGGTGACGACCAGCGGCAGGCGCCGGTCCGGTGGGACGGAGGTACGGGATGGCATCGCGGCCTCCAGGCGGTCGGCGCGGGTTCACTGGGTCGAACCCTGCCGCCGCTGCCACCCCGGATGCCGCCCCGGACGGCGGGCCTGTGGACAACGAAGCGTTCTGTGGACAACGCCCACAACGGCCGTTGATCTGTTATACGGAGGGGCCGCACACCGCGCCTGTCCGACCCGCACCACCCATGGCGGGACGTGACGCGCACCACGCATAATCGACGTCCTGTGCCGTCGGCCGAACGGCATTCCTCGCCGGATCGAGGTCATGACTCAGTCGCCAGATCACGAACAGCCCCGTGTCGAGCCGAGGCTGCGGGTCGGCCCCTGGCTGTTCGACCCGCGTTCCCGCGCCAGGCAATTGTCGGCGCGTCCGGTTCCACGCGCACTGCCACCGGCACCGGTCGCAGGCGACGGCGGACCGTTCACCGAACCCCCGCCCGTACGCGAACCGACCGTCGCCTTCGAACCCGCCCGCCGCGCTTCCGGCCGAATGTCGCACCGGCTGATGCTCGCTGGCCTCGCCGCCGCCGTGCTCGGTCTCCTGTTCACCACGCTCTGGCCGGCGGCCGAACCCCCGACCGTCGCGGCACCGGAGGTGCCGTCGGACTGGATCCCGCCGCGGCCAGGTGACTCCAGTTCGGAGGGTGTCGCCTCCGCCGGTGCGCTGTCGCCATCCGCACCGGCGGCCTCGTCGTCCGTCGGCGGGGTCTCCTCCTCCCGGCCGCAACTCAGTCGGCGGGCGACGCCGGTCCCGTCGGCCACCCGTCCTGCCGCACCGACCGTGCCGCCCAGGCCGAGCGCCCGACCGACCCCCACGCCGAGTCGGTCGGCAGGCCCGCCACCGACCACCCGACCGCCCGAGCCGGCGCAGCTGACCCCGCTACCGGCGTGGCGGGAACATGATCTGCGCTCGGTCAGCGGCGGCAGCGAGACGAGCATCGAGTTCGTCAACCTCCGCTCACGATCGGTGATCGTGTACTGGCTGGACCAGCGTGGGCACCGGAGGCAGTACGCCGTGCTGCACCCGGGTGAGTCGTACCGGCAGCACACGTACGTCGGTCATCCCTGGGTGGTGACCGACCGGCGTGGTCGCGCCCTGGTCTGCTTCGAACCGACGCGTACCTCCGGCCGAGCCGTGATCAGGTGACCTGGTGCGGCCGACTGCCGTACCAGCGCCCGGTGCGGCTGTCCGCTGGGTGACAGCACCCTGGCGGAGCGGCGGGACGCGCCTACGCTTGGCGCACCTTTCGCCGGCCACGCTCCGGAGGGAGCCGTCCCATGCCATCCATCCTCGCCACGGCGCTCCTCACGGCCGCCCTGACGGCCGCACCCACAGCCGCCGTGTCCCCAGCCCGCACCGACTACCGCGCGGTGGACCTCGGCACACTCGGCGGTGACAGCAGCTACGCCACCGCCATGAACGACCGAGGTGACGTGGTCGGCCGGGCCCAGGGCGTGGACGGCGTCTACCGCGGATTCCTCTGGCGCAAAGGCCGGATGATCGATCTCGGCGACTTCAGCCCGATCGACGTCAACGACCGAGGGCAGGTCGTCGGCGTCCGCGACGACGGCTCCGGCGCGTACGTCTGGCATCGCGGCGTGCTGCGGCCGCTGGGCGGCCGGTCCGGCCGGCCCGTGGCGATCAACGACCGCGGTCAGGTCGTGGGCCACACCGACGCCGGCCCTGTCCTGTGGACGAACCGCCGTCCCCGGCCATTGCCCCTCGACGACGTGTCCGACATCAACGAGCGCGGCCAGGTCGCCGGCGGGGTGTCCGTGCCGGACGGCTTCCACGCCGTCCGGTGGCACCGTGGCCGGGTCACCGACCTCGGCGCCGGCCCCTTCAACCGCAGCAACACGTACGCCCTCAACGACCGTGGCTGGATCATCGGCTGGCAGTTCTCGGCGGAGCAGTCCGAACGCGGCATCCTCTGGCGACACGGACGCGCCCTGGACGTCGGTACCCTCGGCGGCAGCTTCACCCGCCTACGGGCAATCAACAACCGTGGCGAGATCCTGGCCAGTTCCCAGGCCACCGACGGAAGCGAACGCCCGGCGCTGTGGCGGCGCGGCGTGCTGCACGACCTCAGCCTCGCCGGAGTCAGCACCGAGGGCGAGGTGGTCGACCTCGATGACCGTGGCCGCATCGCCGCCTCGATCCGCCCGGTCTGGGGTGTGAGCCGCGCGATCGTCTACCACCCGCGCTGACGGAACCAGTCCGGGCGACTGCGGTGACGCCTGGGCTAGACCGAACCCGTCTTCAGCCTGCGCTGGGCGACCAGGACATAGGCCGCAGTAGGGCCAAGCGCAGCCCCCGCGCCGCCCACGCACGCCAACAACGTGCCGGCAACCGTCGGCCTGTCGGTCAGTACCGCGATGCCGGCCACGTAGAGCATCGCCAGCACTGCGGCGACGGCGAACGCGACAAGCAACTTCACGGACAGCCGTCCGCCTCTCGAGGCGATCTCGCCGATCCAGCCCGCCGGCACGAACAGCAGCGGCACCAGGGCGACGCCCAGACACGCCAACGAAGCGCACAGTACCGGCCCGGCGAGCGGGCCACCCAGATCTCCAGTGGTGCTCGACGCGTACACGAGCAGTCCGGCGTAGATGACGGGTGTCTGCGCCACGAACACCACCCAGGCGACAAGCGCGCCGGCTCCGTGGCGAGCAATCGTTCTGTTCATCGTGCCTCCCAGGCGACAGCCTCGGGAGGGTATGCCACCCGACAGACACGGCTTCACCTGGGCCGGCAACGGGAGGGGAAAGGGACGACCCCCGTCGGGGGGAGACGGGGGTCGTCGGAGGTTCGGCTCCGGGGGGGTCGAGCCGAACCCGCTCAGCGGTCACGGGGGGTGCAACCGCCGAGAGTCTGCCGGTTGTACGAGATATGAATGCCTGTGCTGTAACCAAGTCTGCCTGAGCGGACCTGTGTACGTCGAGTGGTGTAGCCTCCACTCCCTGCGAAATCCTGTTCGCTGGGTGTGACCACGGTCACTGTTCGCAGGCGGGTGGGGGTCGGTCCGCAGGTCCGAGCGCTCTTCAGCCCCCCCGGGCACCCGCCGACGATAGACCATCGGGCTAGACTTTCGCGCCGTGGGCCGAAGTGCCGCTTTCTTCGATCTGGACAAGACCGTCATCGCCAAGTCGAGTGCCTTGGCGTTCGGCAGGCCGTTCTACCGGGACGGCCTGATCACTCGGCGTGACGTGGTCAAGTCGGCGTACGCGCAGCTGATGTTCCGGCTGGGCGGCACCGACGAGCAGACCATGGCCCGGACCCGTGACTATCTCGCCACCCTGTGCAAGGGGTGGCCGGTGGAGCAGGTCCGTCAGATCGTCGCGGAGACGCTGCACGAACTGATCAACCCTTACGTGTACGCGGAGGCCGCCGCGCTGATCGAGGAGCATCAGGCCGCCGGCCGGGACGTGGTGTTGGTTTCCGCCTCGGGCGAGGAGATGGTGCGCCCCATCGGTGCGCTGCTCGGGGTGACCGACGTGATCGCCACCCGGATGGGCGTGGTCGACGGCCGGTACAGCGGCGAGGTCGAGTTCTACGCCGCCGGTCCCAGCAAGGTCGAGGCGGTCAGCGAACTCGCCACCGCCCGGGACTACGACCTGGCCGACTCGTACGCCTACTCCGACTCGTACAGCGATCGCCCGTTGCTGGAGTGCGTGGGGCACCCGTCGGTGGTCAACCCGGACCGGCAGCTGCGCCGGCTGGCCGTCGAGAACGCCTGGCCGGTGCTCGAGTTCCGGCACCCGGTACCGCTGGGGCGGCGGCTACGCGAGCGGCCCGCCGTGCCGGTCGCCGCGGCGGCGCTCGGCGTCGGTGTCGGGGTGGCCATCGGCATCGCCTGGTACGGCCGGCATCGCCGTACCCGCGCCTCCGCCTCGCCGGCCTGACCGCGCACCCTCGGGCTTCCCTACCGACGCCGAAGCCAGGAGGCCGCACCCGACAGGCACGGCCAGCGACACCACCAGCGGACGGATCGGCGGTACGCGCTCAGGCGGCCAGGATGTCGTCGCCGATCGCGGTGAGCTGGTCGGCGCCCACCTCGACGGCGGACATGTAGTGGCGGAGCCACGATCGCAGCCCGTCCGGGGTGCCGGTGGCGAAGGCACCGGCCGCGCCCACGTACTCCGGCTCGCGTTCCCGGTGCCCGACGTCGACGGCGAGCAGGCCGCGTGGGTCGAATCCGGTGGAGAGCAGCACGAGACGGGCCGCGCCCCGGGCGACCACGCCGGACGGGCCGGCGAACGGGCGCAGGTTGAGCAGTTCACCGTGTACGACCGCGGCCAGCACGAGCGGAGTGACCCGGGTGCCGCCCGCCACCAGGGCGGCCAGGGCGTCGAGCCGGGCGGCCACCACCGGATCGTCTACCGGGCGGCCCAGCGCGGTCTCGGCGACCACCTCGCGGGCGGCGAGCACGTGCAGCTTCGCCAGCACCTGCCGGGGGGCCTTCGGCCAGAGTTCACTGAGCCCGGGCAGGGCGCCGGCCACCCGCAGCGCGCCCTGGAGCACCGGTTCGGTGACGGTGCCGGCGCGTACCGTCTCCCGCTCGTGGTGGTGACCCTCCAGCCCGGCGCTGGCCACCGCGGAGCGCAGGCTCACCTCGGCGGCGACCTGGCCGCCGTGGCGCCGCAGCGCCCGGTGGCCGAGCGCCCGGTCGAACCGGTCGCGGGCCCGCTCCACGGCGGCGGCGATGTCGGCGAGGTCGAGCAGCGGCGCGAGCGGATCGGCGGTCACCCCGACACGGTAGCGACGGAGGCGGTGAGCCCGGGCGCGAGTCACCGGCAACGCGACCCACGCCACCCGCCGACCGGACGGCAACCACCCGCCCGGCCCGACGGGGACCGCCCCGCCTGACCGGGCGCGGACCACCGGTCCAACCCAGCGCGAACCACCTGCCCAGCCCGCTGGGCTGCCCCTGGCGGGCTACGTCGGGAGGGCCGAGGTCCCGTCATGCGGCATGTCGGGCCATCACGGCGACGGGAGGACCCGACATGCCGCAAGCCGTGACCGATCGAACGCCCACGCCATGTGCCCCGGCGGAGAAGAGCAGACCCTGCACCTCGGCGCGTCGGAGGGGCCGTTGAGCGACGGGCGCGTCGGGGATCGGTCGCCTCGCTCGGCCGCCGCGACTAACCTGCCCGGGAGAGACCCAGGTCACCCGAACGACGAGGAGTCACCGCATGAGCGAGCGTCAGCGAGCGAATCATCAACGCGGCGCGCTGGTGCCTCATGGCGGCACGGAGCGAAGCGGAGTGCCGGCATGAGCGAGGCATTGGCCAATCTGCTGAACGAGACGCGCCAGTTCCCGCCGCCGGCCGAACTCGCCGCCGACGCCAACGTCACCGCGGACGCGTACGCCGAGGCGGCGGCCGACCGGCTCGCCTTCTGGGAGCGTCAGGCGTCCCGGCTGGCGTGGACCAGGCAGTGGGACGAGGTGCTGGACTGGTCCCGGCCGCCGTTCGCGAAGTGGTTCGTCGGCGGGCAGTTGAACGTGGCCTACAACTGTCTGGACCGGCACGTGGAGGCTGGCCGGGGTGACAAGGTGGCGATCCACTGGGAGGGCGAGCCCGGCGACAGCCGCACCCTCACCTACGCCGACCTGCACCGGATGACCTGCCAGGCGGCGAACGCGCTCACCGATCTCGGGGTGACCGCCGGTGACCGGGTGGCGATCTACCTGCCGATGATCCCGGAGGCCGCGGTCGCGATGCTGGCCTGTGCCCGGATCGGCGCCACGCACAGTGTGGTCTTCGGCGGCTTCTCCGCCGACGCGCTGACCAACCGGATCCAGGACGCCTCGGCGAAGGTCGTCATCACCGCCGACGGCGGGTACCGGCGCGGCAAGCCGTCCGCGCTCAAGCCGACCGTCGACGAGGCGGTGGCGAACTGCCCGTCGGTCGAGCACGTCCTGGTGGTCCGGCGGACCGGCGAGGAGGTCGGCTGGTCCGGCCGGGACCACTGGTGGCACGAGACGGTGGAGCAGGCGTCGGCCGAGCACACCGCGCAGCCGTTCGACGCCGAGCACCCGTTGTTCATCCTCTACACCAGCGGCACCACCGCCCGGCCGAAGGGCATCCTGCACACCACCGGCGGTTACCTGACCCAGGCGGCCTACACCTCGTACGCGGTCTTCGACCTGAAGCCGGACTCCGACGTCTACTGGTGCACGGCGGACATCGGCTGGGTGACCGGTCACTCCTACATCGTCTACGGCCCGCTGGCCAACGGGGTGACCCAGGTGATGTACGAGGGCACCCCGGACACCCCGCACAAGGGCCGCTTCTGGGAGATCGTCGACCGGTACCGGGTGACCATCCTCTACACGGCGCCGACGTTGATCCGCACCATGATGAAGTGGGGCGAGGAGATCCCGGCCGAGTACGACCTCTCCTCGCTGCGGCTGCTCGGTAGCGTCGGCGAGCCGATCAACCCCGAGGCCTGGATGTGGTACAGGCAGCACGTGGGGCGGGGCGAGCTGCCCATCGTGGACACCTGGTGGCAGACCGAGACCGGCAGCATGATGATCTCACCGCTGCCGGGGGTGACCGCCGCCAAGCCGGGCTCGGCGATGACGCCGCTGCCGGGCATCGTCGCGGACGTGGTGGACGACCAGGGCCAGTCGGTGCCGAACGGCGGTGGCGGTTACCTCGTGCTGCGCGAGCCGTGGCCGTCGATGCTGCGCACCATCTGGGGAGACGACAACCGGTTCATCGAGACGTACTGGTCGCGGTTCGGCGCGGGTGCCGGTGGCGACGGCCCGTGGATCTACTTCGCCGGTGACGGCGCGAAGAAGGACGACGACGGGCACGTCTGGCTGCTCGGCCGGGTCGACGACGTGATGCTGGTGTCGGGGCACAACATCTCCACCACGGAGGTGGAGTCGGCGCTGGTGTCGCACCCGTCGGTGGCGGAGGCGGCCGTGGTCGGCGCCACCGACCCGACCACCGGGCAGGCGATCGTCGCGTTCGCCATCCCGAGGGGCAGCACCGAGATCTCCGGCGAGGCCGGTGAGCAGCTCATCGCCGACCTGCGCAACCACGTGGCGAGGACGCTCGGCCCGATCGCCAAGCCCCGGCAGATCATGCTGGTGCCGGAGTTGCCGAAGACCCGGTCCGGGAAGATCATGCGCCGGTTGCTGCGGGACGTGGCGGAGAACCGCTCGCTGGGCGACGTGACCACGTTGCAGGACTCGTCCGTGATGGATCTGATCTCCTCGGGGATGAGCGGCGGCAAGTCCGACGAGGACTGACGACAGACGTACGACCCGAAGGGTGGCCGTCCGGCATCGGACCGCCACCCTTCGTCATGTTCCCGCACGTCAACCCGGGGTCGGCATGTGACAGTGAAAACGCCTGCCAACAAAAAGGTGCAACAAATTTTGGCCACAACTCTTCTCACCAGCCCCACGAGTGCCTAGGTTCACCACTGGCCCCATTTACGGGGGCCTCTTTTCACCGACCCGCAACCCCCGACGGGTCGGTTCCCTCAATCCGGAGGTACCACGTGCGGAAAGTCGCAGTGGGTCTGCTCGGGCTCTCCTTGACGGCGACAGGACTGACGGTCGGCACATCCGCCGCCGCCGCGCCACAGCCGGAGAACCCGGCGGCCGCCCCGTCCATCGCGGAGCCCGCCCACGCCGAACACGACCTGCCGAACCCGCTTGAGGCCAAGCGCCGCGCCCTGCGCCAGGAGGGCCTCAGTGAGGTGCTCTCGGGCCGAGCCAAGGCCGAACGGATCAACGGCAGCACGGTGGTCAAGGTCGGTGAGCGGGCCGCCCGCGGCGGTGAGGCCGGCCGCAACGCCAAGGCCACCAAGCGCGGCCGAGGGCCCACCGAGAAGCAGTACGTCGAGCTGTCCCGGGAACAGACCGACCAGATCTTCGTGATCCTCGCCGAGTTCGGCAACGACCGGCACCCGAACTACCCGGACCAGGACACCGACCCGGACATCCCCGGCCCGACGAAGTTCGACGGTCCGCTGCACAACGAGATCCCCGAGCCGGACCGGTCGGTGGACAACTCCACCGTCTGGCAGCCGGACTACGACGCCGACCACTACCGGACGCTCTACTTCGGCACCGAGCCCGGTGACGAGTCGGTGAAGCAGTACTACGAGGCCCAGTCCTCCGGCCGGTACAGCGTCGACGGCGTGGTCACCGACTGGGTGAAGGTCCAGTACAACGAGGCCCGCTACGGCCGTTCCAGCGGCTACCCCTGCGACGGGATCGTCTGCAACAACGTCTGGGCGCTGGTGCGCGACGCCGCCAACCAGTGGGTCGCGGACCAGCAGGCGGCCGGGCGGACCGACGAGGAGATCGCCGCCGACGTACGGGCGATGGACGAGTGGGACCGCTACGACCACGACGGTGACGGCGACTTCAACGAGCCGGACGGCTACATCGACCACTTCCAGATCGTGCACGCCGGTGGCGACATGGCCGACGGCGACCCGATCCAGGGCGAGGACGCCATCTGGAGCCACCGCTGGTACGCGTACGCCTCCGACCAGGGGCGCACCGGGCCGTCGAACTTCCCGGCGGGCGGTACCCAGATCGGCGACACCGGCGTCTGGATCGGCGACTACACCATCCAGCCGGAGAACGGCGGTCGCAGCGTCTTCTACCACGAGTACGCCCACGACCTCGGCCTGCCGGACGACTACAACGTCATCAGCGGCGGCGACAACAACAACGAGCACTGGACGCTGATGGCCCAGAGCCGCCTCGGCGCCAAGCACGACGGTGGCATCGGCGAGCGCGGCGGCGACCTCGGCGCCTGGAACAAGCTCCAGCTCGGTTGGCTCGACTACGAGGTCATCGTGGCCGGGCAGAAGCGGACGCTGACCCTCGGCCCGCAGGAGTACAACACCAAGCAGGCCCAGGCCGCCGTGGTGGTGCTGCCCGAGCGGGAGTACTCCTTCGACAACGGCGCGCCGTTCGAGGGTGACAAGCAGTTCTTCTCCGGCAACGCGGACGACCTCAACAGCACCATGACCCGCACGTTCGACCTGACCGGGAAGTCGGCGGCGACGCTGTCGATGAAGGGCCGCTACAGCATCGAGGCGGACTACGACTACCTGTTCTTCGAGACCTCGGTCGACGGCGGGCAGACCTGGACGTCGCAGAACGGCACGGTCGACGGCGAACCGTTGAAGGAGATCTCCCCCGGCCGGTTCGCGCTGGACGGCAGCTCCGACGACGAGTGGGTCGACATCGAGATTCCGCTGGACCAGGTGGCCGGGGACAGCGTCGCGTTCCGGTTGCGCTACCAGACCGACGGCGGTGTCTCCGAAGGCGGCTTCTTCGGTGACGCGGTCACCCTCACCGCCGACGGCGAGACCGTCTTCACCGACGGTGCGGAGTCCGACGGTGACGGCTGGACGTTGGCCGGCGGGTTCGAGGTGGTCGAGGCGACGTACACGCGGAGCTTCGCGAACTACTACATCGCCGGCACCCGGCAGTACATCTCGTACGACAGGTACCTCAAGACCGGCCCGTACTTCTTCGGGTACGAGAACACCAAGCCGGACTACGTGGACCACTACGCGTACCAGGAGGGGCTGCTGATCTCGTACTGGAACACCCGGTGGGCGGACAACGACACGTTCGCGCACCCGGGCGAGGGCCGGAACATGATCATCGACGCCCACCCGCGGCCGATCTACAACCTGACC
>NZ_JBAGKI010000099.1:0-15251 GCF_036689795.1 Micromonospora palythoicola
GGGGCCCTCCGGCGAAAACCCACAACCGAAACCGAGACGGGTCGGGCTCCGGCGAGAACCCACAACCGGAACCAGAAGCGAAACCTCAGAGCACGAGCCGAGCCTTCTGCCACGCCTCGTGCTCATCGTCGCTGCCGACCTTGCCGTACATGCCAGCCATCAGCAGCACCAGGCTGAGCACCATCTGGACGATCACCGTGGCGACGCTGAGGTTGAAGATGTTGGCCTCGGTACGGATGAAGGCGAGGCCCGCCAGGCTGACCACCATGATCAGATAGGCCGACCATTGGTTGATCAACACGTCGAGGTTGCGCCCGATGGCGGTGCCGGCCAGCACGATCGCACCGACCACGATGCTGAACAGCGAGAAGCCGAGGTTCGTCCCCTGCCCCAGGGCCTGGGTGCCGCCCTGGCTGAAGAAGGGCTCACCGGTGCTGGTCAGGAAGCCGATCACACCGAAGACCACCAGGTACAGACCGACGAGCCCGCCGATCGCCCGGTAGATCGGCCGCGCGGGGTGGTTGACGGGGGTGTGGGCCATGTCTGTTTCTCCAACGCCGTTGGGTGAGGGTCGACGGCGATTCTCCCGCATCCGGCGCTGTGACGCCGCACACGGGGTCCCGGAAACGGCACGTCAGGGCAGGGCGACCGGCCGGGTGGGCCGGGTCAGCTGGCGGGGATCTCGTCGGCCAGGGTCAGCCAGGCCTGCTCGGCCTCCTCACGCTCGCCGCGTACCTGGGTGAGCTGGGCGTCCAGCTCGGCCACCTTGCTGTAGTCGGTGGCGTTCGCGGCGAGTTGGTCCAGCAGGGTGGCCTCCTTCTGTTCCAGCTTGCCGACCTGCCGTTCGAGGCGGGCCAGTTCCTTGCGGGCCTGCCGGGCCTCGGCGGCGCTCATCCCGCCAGCGGCCGGGGCGGTGGTCGGTGCCACGGGCGCCGGGGTACGCCCCGACCCTGGCCGGTCGTTGGCACGGGCGAGGTACTCGTCGACACCGCCGGGCAGGTGCACCAGCCGGCCGTCGCCGAACATGCCGTACGCGGTGTCGGTCACCCGCTCGATCAGGTAACGGTCGTGGCTGGCCACCACGATCGTGCCGGGCCAGGAGTCGAGCAGGTCCTCCAACGCGGCGAGGGTGTCGGTGTCGAGGTCGTTCGTGGGTTCGTCGAGCAGCAGCACGTTCGGTTCGCCGGCCAGCAGTCGCAGCATCTGGAGTCGACGCCGCTCGCCGCCGGAGAGGTCACCCACCGGGGTCCAGAGGCGCCGGTCGTCGAAACCGAACACCTCGGCGAGCTGGGCGGCGGAGATCTCCCGGTCGCCGAGGCGGACCCGCCGGGCGACCTCCTCGACGGCTTCGAGGACACGCAGGTCGCTTGGTAGTTCGGCGAGTTCCTGGGAGAGGAAGGCGGGCCGTACGGTGCTGCCGGTGATCAGCCGCCCGCTGTCGGGCCGGGTGACGCCGGCCAGCATCCGCAGCAGGGTGGTCTTGCCCGCGCCGTTGGCGCCGAGGATGGCGACCCGGTCGCCGGGCCCGACCTGCCAGCTGATCTCGTCGAGGATGGTCTTGGGGCCGGCGTGCAGCCGGACGTGTTCCAGGTCGTACACCTGCTTGCCGAGCCGGGCGGTGGCCAGCCGTTGCAGCGACGTGGTGTCGCGCGGCGGCGGCACGTCGGCGATGAGCGCGTTGGCGGCGTCGATGCGGAACTTCGGCTTCGAGGTGCGGGCCGGCGGGCCGCGGCGCAGCCAGGCGATCTCCTTGCGGAGCAGGTTCTGCCGGCGGGCCTCGGTGGCGGCGGCGATCCGTTCCCGCTCGGCGCGGGCGAGGATCCAGGCCGCGTAGCCGCCCTCGTAGGCCCGCACGGTCTGGTCGGCGACCTCCCAGGTGGTGGTGCAGACGGCGTCGAGGAACCAGCGGTCGTGAGTGACCACGACCAGGGCACCCTTGCGGCTGAGCAGGTGCCGGGCCAGCCAGTCGACGCCGCTGACGTCGAGGTGGTTGGTGGGTTCGTCGAGGATCAGCAGGTCGGCGTCGCGGACCAGCAGGGCGGCCAGGGCGACCCGGCGGCGTTCGCCACCGGACATCGGCCCGACCGGGGCGTCGAGACCCAGGTGGGGCATGCCGAGCCCGTCGAGGATGGCGCGTACACCGGCGTCGCCGGCCCATTCGTGCTCCGCGCCCATGCTCTCGGCGAGCCACTCGGTGCCGAGGACGACGTCGCGGACGGTGGCCTCGGGGCTGAGGGTGAGATTCTGTGGCAGCCAGGCGACCCGCAGGTCACGGCGATGGGTGACCCGGCCGTCGTCGGGTTCCTCGGTACGGGTCAACATTCGTAGCAGCGTGGACTTGCCGGCGCCGTTGAGCCCGACGACGCCGATCCGGTCGGCGTCGTCCAGGCCGAGCGAGACCTCGGTGAGCAGTGGCCCGGCCGCGCCGTAGCCCTTGGACACCCGGTCCAGGTTGACGATGTTGGCCACGTACCCACCTTTCATGATCAAGGCGTCCCGGTGCCGGCGGGCACCTGGGGACGCCTGTCGTTCCAGGGTACGCGGGCGGGTCACCGCTGGTGCGGGACGGCTATGCCGGGTGGGGCAGACCGATCAGGTCGGCCAGCTGGCGGCTCTGGTGGTCGAAGTACTCCTCCCGGGCCTCGATCACGCCGTCGAGCTGGCCGAAGACTTCGAAACTGACGGCTCCGAAGCAGTGGATCCAGGCGGTGGTGGCTCGGGCGAGTAACGCTTCGGGCAGTCCGGGGAAGAGCCGGTCGCGGACGGTGGCGAGGTCGGACCGGACGGGACCGGGCAGTTCACCCGGGTCGGGACGGGCCAGCGCGCCGGTGGCGAGGCCGTCGGTGAGGATGCCGATCAGGATGGCCGGGGTCCGGGTCGCCGCGGTGGTGGTTTCCTGGGGGGCGGCGTACCCGGGAACCGGGCTACCGAAGAGCAGGGCGTACTCGGCGGGGTTGGACAACGCCCAGCGGCGGATCGCATGGCAGACGGCGAGCCACCGGCCCCGTAGGTCGGCCCGGTCGGTCACCTCGGTGTCGGCGGCTTCGGCGGCGTCGCCGAGGGCGTGGTAGCCGTCGATGATCAGCGCGGTGAGCAACTCGTCCCGGCTGGGGAAGTAGCGGTAGATCGCCGAGGAGACCATTCCCATCTCCCGGGCGACTGCGCGCAGGGACAGGTTCGCCCCCTCGGCGGCGAGGTGTCGGCGGGCGATGGTCTTGATCTCGTTGATCATTTCGGCCCGGGCCCGGGCCCGGATCGTGGCGGCGGGCATGTCAGCGAGTGTCGCACACATACGAGAGCACTGCTCTTGACGACTCGCGCCCGAGTGAGAGAGCATTTCTCTCCATAGAGAGCACCGTTCTCATTAAGGGGATCTCATGGCCACACATCTGATCGTCGGTGCCGGGATGGTCGGTTCGACCACTGCGCGACGGCTCGCCGAGCGCGGTGAACAGGTGAAGATCGTCAGCCGCTCCGGGCGTGGCCCGGTCCACCCACAGGTCGAGCGGATCGCCGCCGACGCGACCGACGCCGACCGGCTGGCCGAACTCGCCGACGGCGTGACCGCCATCTACAACTGCCTCAACCCCGCCTACCATCGATGGCTCACCGACTGGCCGCCGATGGCCGCCGCGCTGCTCGCCACAGCGGAACGCTCCGGTGCACCGTTGGTTATCGCCGGCTGCCTCTACGGCTACGGCGAGATCACCGGCCCGATGACCGAGGAGAACCCGCTCGCCGCCACCCACCCGAAGCTCAAGATGCGCGCCGACATCTGGCGGGCCGCCCTCGCCGCCCAGCGTGCCGGTCGGATCCGCGCCGCGACGGAGGTACGCGGCAGCGACTACCTACAGGCGCAGTCGATCTTCAGCTTCTTCATCGGGAAGCCACTGCTCGCTGGCCGTCGCGCCGTCGTCCCGGCTCCGCTCGACGTGCCACACACCTGGACGTCGATCAACGACATGGCGGCGATGCTGGTCACCGCCGCAACGGACCGCCGGGCCTGGAACCGGGCCTGGCACGCGCCGAGCGCAGCACCGCTGACGGTTCGGGAACTCGCCACCCGCTTCACCGACGTGGCCGGCGCACCCGCCCCCAAACTCACCACCATTCCCGGCGCGCTCCTGCGCGCCGGCGGGGTGCTCTCCCCGATGCTGCGTGAGTTCCAGACCACGGCGTACCAGTTCGCCCGACCGTTCGTCATGGACTCCACCGCCGCCACCGCCACCTTCGGCCTTCAGCCACAGCCGCTGGACGCGGCGCTGCGTGAGACGGCCGCGCTGCTCGGCGGTGTGCCGAGCACCGGGCACCGGCGGACGCGACCGGGCACCACCTGACCCACCGGACGGTGACCGGTGCGGCGGGCGCCGGGTCGGCGGGTGCCGTCAGGTGATCCGGGCGCCGTGTACCGGGCCGTGGGCGACGCGGGCCTGCCGGCACACCCCGGCGGCCTCCAGTTCGGCGGCGACGCGTTCCGCGTCGGCGGCGTCGGCGGTGAGGAACACGCAGGTGGGGCCCGACCCGGAGACGATGCCGGCCAGCGCTCCGGCCGCCTCGCCGGCCTTCAGGGTGCTCGCCAGCGACGGCCGCATGGCCAGGGCGGCGTCCTGGAGATCGTTGCCCAGGGACGGGGCGAGCACCCGGGGGTCACGCTGCCGCAGCGCGGCGAGCAGCCGGTCCGTGCTGCCCAGGGGCGGCCCGGCGGCACCGGTCTCGCGGAGCCGGTCGAGTTCCCGGTACGCCTGCGGGGTGGACAGACCGCCGTCGGCGATGGCGACCACCCAGTGCCAGGAGGTGGGCCGGGCCAACACCGGGCTGACCGCCTCTCCTCGACCGGTGCCCAGCGCGGTACCGCCGTGGATCAGGAAGGGCACGTCCGAGCCGAGGTCGGCGGCGATGCTCGCCAACTCGTCACGGGACAGGCCGGTACCCCACAACGCGTCGCAGGCGACCAGGGCGGCCGCGGCGTCCGCGCTGCCGCCCGCGAGCCCGCCGGCCAGCGGGATCTGCTTGCGCAGGTGCAGCCGGGCGTGCGGCATGACGCCGGCGTACCCGGCGAGGGCGTGCGCCGCCCGGATGATCAGGTTGGAGTCGTCGAGGGCGAGTTCCCCGGTGCCCTCCCCCTCCATGGTGAGGGTCAGCGTGTCGCCCCGCCGCGCGGTCAACTCGTCGTAGATCGAGATCGCGTGGTAGACGGTGTTCAGCTCGTGGTAGCCGTCCCGGCGCAGCGGGCCGACCCCCAGGTGCAGGTTGACCTTGGCGGGCACCCGTACCCGGACCGGACCGCTCGCCCCGCGCGGCTCGTCGTCGTCAGGTCGCCAGGCCTCGGTCACGGGGTGATGTCCCGGACGGGCAACCGCACGTCGAACGGCTTGGTCACGATCAGCTCCTCGGTGGGCACGGGCTCAGCCTACTGGGCTGCCGGCGTACGGCTCGGGGCCGACGCGGCCACGGCGGCGAACTGATCGACGGTGAGTGACTCGCCGCGTGCGCCGGGGTCCACACCGGCGGCGGTGAGCGCGGCGGCGGCCCGGTCGGCACCGCCGGCCCAGCCGGCCAGGGCGGCCCGCAGCGTCTTGCGCCGCTGCGCGAAGGCGGCGTCCACCACCGAGAAGACCTGCTCGCGGGGCACGTCGGCCCGAGGCGGCTCACGGCGGGTGAAGGCGACCAGGCCGGAGTCGACGTTGGGCACCGGCCAGAACACGTTCGGCGGCACCTTCCCGGCGGCGCGGGCGTGCGCGTACCAGGCGAGCTTGACCGACGGTATGCCGTACACCTTGGAGCCGGGACCGGCGACGAGCCGGTCGGCGACCTCCTTCTGCACCATCACCAGCCCGTGGCGGAGGCTCGGCAACTCGGCGAGCAGGTGCAGCACCACGGGCACGGCGACGTTGTAGGGCAGGTTCGCCACCAGTGCGGTGGGCGCCGGATCGCCCAGATCGGCGGCGCCGATCCGCAGGGCGTCGGCGTGGTGCACGCTGAGCCGGTCGGCGACCGGACCGGCGTGCCGGGCGGCGGTGCCGGGGAGCGCGCCGGCCAGCGTGGCGTCGATCTCGACGGCGTGCACGTGGGCGGCGACGGGGAGCAGGGCGAGGGTGAGCGAGCCGAGCCCGGGGCCGACCTCCACCGCCACGTCGTCGGCGGTGAGCCCGGCGGTGGCGACGATCCGGCGGACCGTGTTGGGGTCGTGCACGAAGTTCTGGCCGAGTTTCTTGGTGGGCGCGACGCCGAGCCGGGCGGCGAGGTCCCGGATCTCCGCCGGGCCGAGCAGGTCTGCGGCCATAACCCGACAGCGTACGGGTCAGCCCCCGACGCCGGCCGGCTGCCAGGGGCCGAAGGCGCGTTCCCCGGTGGCCGAGATGGCGGCGCAGAGCGCGTCGAGGTCGGCGCCGGTGGCGGCGGCCAGCGCCCGGACGGTCAGCGGGATCAGGTAGGAGGCGTTGGGCCGGCCACGGTGCGGCACGGGGGTGAGGTACGGCGCGTCGGTCTCCACCAGGATCTGGTCCAGCGGGGTCAGCGCGGCGGCCTCGCGCAGCGCGCCGGCGCTGGCGAAGGTGACCGTGCCGGCGAAGCTGAGCAGGTAGCCCCGGCGGACACACTCGGCGGCGAACTCGGCGTCGCCGGAGAAGCAGTGCATCACCACCGTGTCCGGTGCGCCTTCGTCGTCGAGGATGCGCAGCACGTCGGCGTGCGCGTCCCGGTCGTGGATCACCAGCGTCCGGCCGTACCGGTTGGCGATGGCGATGTGTGCCCGGAAGCTCTCCTCCTGCGCGGCGCGGCCCTCGTCACCGGTGCGGTAGCGGTCCATCCCCGTCTCGCCGACACCGCGGACCCGGTCCTGCCCGGCCAGTGCCTCGATCTCGCGCAGGGCCGCGTCGAGGTCGGCGAGCCGGGGCGCCTCGTTGGGATGCAGCGCGACCGTGGCCAGCACCGCCGGATACCTGCCGGCCACCTCGACACCCCAGCGGGAGGAGGCGACGTCCACCCCGACCTGCACCAGTCGGTCCACCCCCACGGCGGCAGCGACGTCGATGGCCGCCGCGACCGGGTCGGCGACATCGCCGCCACCGGGCACGCCGGCCTCGCTGACGGTGATGTCGAGGTGGGTGTGGCTGTCCAGCACCGGGCGGGGCAGCGGCTCGGGTGCGGGTGGGAACTCTCCGGCGCGGCGGGCCGCGCGCTGGCTACGGGACTCGGTGGGCTCGCTCATCTCCTCGACAGGATCACACACCGCACGAGTCCACCCGGAAGCCACCCGGAGTTCACCTCGGCTACGCCCCGCACCCCTACCGTCGCGGAGTGGACGCGCGAAGCGAGCTTTTTCGGCCCGGCGGGACGGTGCCGGAGCGGACCGGTCTGCGGGTGGCGTTCGGCGGCGCGGTGTACCCGGCCGAGGAAATCGCCCGGGGTGCGGCGTACGAGTTGTTCAGCGCCGACGAGGTGGCCGGGTTCGAGTGGGCACCCCGGTCCAACTCGGCGCTGCCGTGGCGACGGTTCGTGCACGTCACCGAGGTCGGCGCCGTGCACGGGGGGACCGAGCAGGCCGAGGACCCGGAGCCGCCGCTGCTGGTGCCGCTGCACCGGGAGCGGGGCTGGTCGGAGGTGCACCGGCTCGCCCAGCAGCCGGCCGCCGCGGACGACCCGTTGGTCACCGCGGTACGCGCCTCGGCGGGCGTACGGCGTGGCACCCGGATGATGAAGATCCTCTCGGCCCGGCAGCTCGCCGGATACGTCCGGGGCTGGCTGCCGCACGGATTCTGCTACCGGGAACACGACGTGGCGCACCTGCGCACCCCGGCGACGACAAGTGTGCTGCGCACCGACGGCGGGGACGGCCGCGACGGTGCGGACGTGACGTACGCGTTGCGCTGGCGGGCCGCCGACCCGGGCGACTACGACGTGCCGGCGGGTGCGGCGTACCGGGGCCTGACGGCGCTGGGTGCCCGGGACCGGTTGGGTCCGGCGGTGCTGGGTACCGGCTTCACGCCCAGCAGTCACCACCTGATCCCCGAGTTCGTCACCCGGGACTTCGCCGACCTGCCGATGCCCGCGAACGCCACCCTGCTGGCCTATCCGGCGGAGGGCGTGGAGGTGGTGCTCTACGCCTACCAGGCCGAGCAGCGGGGCTGGCTGCGGATGGTCGGGCCGCAGTGGCGACACCTGCTCGCCGCCGTGCCGGGTCTGTCGCCGGATCAGGAGTACGTGCCGACCGGGGAGGCGCCGCGGTCGACCCGACTGGTGGGCACGTACGCGGGCGGGGAGTACGAGGCGGTCGCCGACCTGCCCGGCGATTTCCGGGTGCTGGCGTTGACCCGGGCCGCCCGGTACCCGGTCGACGGGGTGAGCCGACGGGTGCGCCTGGCCACCTGGCGGGGGGTGCCGTGCCTGGTGTTGCGTGAGGAGGCGGGCTGGCTGCGGTTGCGGTTGCGACGTCCGGATCCGGACGCGGTCGCCGCGACCGGCGCACAGTGCCACGAACGGGGCGTCTACGAGACGTGGGCCCCGGGCGGTGAGGTGACCGACGACCAGGTGGTGGACCACCCGTACCTTCTCTGACCTGGCCCGTCAGGTCGGGCGGCGCAGGAATATCGGATGGCCGCCGGGGAAGCCTCGGTTTCCCACCCTGACAGGAGGACGAGATGCCCTTCATCACCGTCGGCACGGAGAACTCCGCGCCCATCGACCTGTACTACGAGGATCACGGGTCGGGACAGCCGATCGTGCTCATCCACGGCTTCCCGTTCAACGGTGCGACCTGGGAGAAGGTCTCCGGACCGCTGCTCGACGCCGGATACCGGGTGATCACGTACGACCGGCGCGGCTTCGGTAACTCGGCGCAGCCGGCGTTCGGGTACGACTACGACACCTTCGCCGCCGACCTCGACGTGCTGATGACCGAGCTGGATCTGCGCAACGCGATCCTGGTCGGCCACTCGATGGGTACCGGCGAGGTGACCCGCTACCTGGGCGCGTACGGGTCCGACCGGGTGGACCGGGCGGTGCTGCTGGCACCGCTGGCGCCGTACCTGCGGAAGGCGCCGGACAACCCCGAGGGTGTCGAGCCGAGTCTCTTCGAGGGGTTCAAGCAGGCGATCACGCAGGACCGGTTCGCCTACCTCACCCAGTTCTGCAACACCTTCTTCAACTACGACGAGAACAAGGGCAAGTTGGTCAGCGAGGAGGCGTACCGGGCGCACTGGAACATCGGCGCGATGGCCTCCGCCACGGCCACGCACGACAGCGTGGACGCCTGGGGCACCGACTTCCGGGCCGACGTGTCCCGGATCGACGTGCCGGTGCTGATCGTGCAGGGCGACAAGGACAACGTGCTGCCGTACCCGAAGACCGGTCAGCGGTTGCAGCCGATGCTCGCCGACAGCCGGCTGGTCACCCTCAAGGGCGCGCCGCACGGCACGCCGTGGACCAACGCCGCCGAGGTGAACAAGGCGATCATGGAGTTCATCGGTTCGCCGGCCATGGCCCGCGCCTGACCGGGCCGGGCCGCCGTCCGGCGCGGATCGCACCGCGCCGGGCCACGCGGACGACGCGATGGGCGCGACCCGGTGCGGGACGCGCCCATCACTGCGCTGTCAGCCCTCGAGCCGGGCCAGCTCCTCGTCCACGATCGAGGGATCGAGCTTGCGGAAGACCGGCTTGGGCGCGGCGAGCGCCCGGCCCACCACGAGCGGTACGGACTCCCACCGCGCGCCCTTGGTGTAGTCACCGGTCAGCACCGGGTACGCGGGCCCGACGTCGAGGTCGGCGACCTCCTGGATCACCGGCATCGGTGCGTGCACCCCGGTGCCGCCGAGCAGCTCGTGGATCTTCTGTGCGGAGTGCGGCAGGAACGGCGTCAGCAGCGTGTTGGCGTCGCTGACCACCTGGAGGGCGACGTGCAGGATGGTGCCCATCCGGGGCTTGGCGGCCGGGTCCTTGAGCTTCCACGGCGCCTGCTCGGAGAGGTACCTGTTGGCCTCGGCGACCACCTTCATCGCCTCGCCGATGGCCTGCTTCTGCCGGTGCCGGGCGATCAGGTCGCCGACCGTGTCGAAGCCGGCGCGCGCCACGGCCAGCAGCGCCTCGTCGGCCTCGGTGAGCCCGTCCGGGCCGATCGGTGGGATCTCGCCGAAGTTCTTCGCCGCCATCGAGACCGACCGGTTGACCAGGTTGCCCCAGCCGGCGACCAGCTCGTCGTTGTTGCGGCGCAGGAACTCGGCCCAGGTGAAGTCGGTGTCGTTGTTCTCCGGCCCGGCCACCGCGATGAAGTAGCGCAACGCGTCGGCGTCGTAGCGCTGGAGGAAGTCCCGGACGTAGATGACCACCCGGCGCGAGGAGGAGAACTTGCGTCCCTCCATGGTCAGGAACTCGCTGGAGACCACCTCGGTCGGCAGGTTGAGCCGGCCGAGCCGGCCCGGCTCGCCGTCGCGACCGCCCTCACCGGAGTAGCCGGCCAGCAGCGCGGGCCAGATCACCGAGTGGAAGACGATGTTGTCCTTGCCCATGAAGTAGTACGCCTGCGAGTCCTTCCCCTCACCATCGGTGGACCACCACTTCCGCCAGGCCTCGGGGTCACCGGTGCGCCGGGCCCATTCGATGGACGCGGACAGGTAGCCGATGACGGCGTCGAACCACACGTAGATCCGCTTGTCGGTGCGGTCACGCCAGCCGTCGAGCGGGATCGGCACCCCCCACTCCAGGTCCCGGGTGATGGCCCGGGGGTGCAGGTCGTCCAGCAGGTTCCTGGAGAAGCGCAGGACGTTCGGACGCCAGCCCTCCCGGGTGTCCAGCCACTGCCGCAGCACGTCGGCCAGGGCGGGCAGGTCGAGGAAGAAGTGCTCGGTCTCGACGAACTCCGGCGTCTCCCCGTTGATCTTCGAACGCGGGTTGACCAGGTCGATCGGGTCGAGCTGGTTGCCACAGTTGTCACACTGGTCGCCCCGGGCGCTGTCGTAGCCGCAGATCGGGCAGGTGCCCTCGATGTACCGGTCGGGCAGGGTCCGGCCGGTGGACGGCGAGATGGCGCCCATGGTGGTCTTCGGCACGATGTACCCGTTGCGGTACATCCCCTCGAACAGCTCCTGCACCACCGCGTAGTGGTTGCCGGTGGTGGTGCGGGTGAACAGGTCGTAGGAGAGGCCGAGCCCGTGCAGGTCCTCGACGATCACCCGGTTGTACCGGTCGGCCAGTTCTCGTGGCTTCAGCCCTTCGGCGTCGGCCTGCACCTGGATCGGGGTGCCGTGTTCGTCGGTGCCGGAGACCATGAGCACGTCGTGGCCGGCCATCCGCATGTACCGGGCGAAGACGTCGGAGGGAACGCCGAAACCGGAGACGTGGCCGATGTGGCGCGGGCCGTTGGCGTACGGCCAGGCCACTGCCGCGAGAACGTGACTCATGGACAGAAAGCCTAGTGACCCCCGCGAGGTGGCCGCGAACCAATAGGGGTCCCAGGTCGGCAGGATGGCCCAACCACCCTCGACAAATAGTCCGAATTGTCATCGACACGCTGCTTGAGCTGCCCGATCAACCACCGTCAGCGGTGTCAAATGAAACGCGTGACTGGCAGCCGAGCCGCCCGAGATAACTCCGACGGCCCTTCCCCCGACGCCGGGCCGGACTCCGCCGCGTCGCGTACCCAGTTGGTGGCGCCCCAGCCCCGCGCGGTGCCCTCGGCGGCACCGGACGGTGCGGCCGGGCCGGACCGGGCCGACCCCGCGACGGTCGAGTCACCCACCGGAGTCGAGGTGGAGCCGACGACCGGCGCGCCGGTGGACACGCTGCCGCGGCGGGTTCCGGTGCGGCCGGTCGGGCGTCGCGGTCGCCGGCATCGGTCGCGTGACGACGGTACGCCGGACGAGGACACCTTCTGGGCACCGATCGAGCAGGTCCACTGGGACGGCACGCCGGTGCGGCAGGACCCGCCCGGCGGCGCCGATCCGTGGTGGCAGCGGTTTCGACCGGCACGTCGACGCCGGGAGCGAAGCAGCCATCCGCCGGATCCCCTGGCGGGGCTGTCCGCGTTGATCGGGTTGAGCCTCGCGGCGGCCTTCTTCGCCTGGGTCAGCGCCGGCCCGCTCTGGCTCGCGGTCGGGCACGCCACCTCCGGCGCCGTGGTCGTCACCAGGTGCTCCGGCGACGGGCTGACCCAGCGGTGCCGGGGCATCTTCACGGCGGCGGAGGAGGAGTTCCGGATCCACGGCGTACGGGTCAGCGGGGTGCCCCGGGAACATGCGGTGCCGGGTTCGGTCCTGCCCGCCCGGGTGACCGGCCCGGACGGTCACGTCGCGTACGCCGACCGCGGGGTGGGCGCCCAGCTGCGCTGGCTGCTCGGGATGCTCGCGGTGCTCGGCTGCGCGCTGGGCATCGCCCGCTGGACCGGCGCGACCCGGCTGCCCGATCCGACCGAACGGCGCTGGGCGGTCGCCGCCTCGCTGGCCGGCCCGCCGCTGACCGCCCTCGGCTTCCTGATCGCCGCCTGGTGACGCCCGACCTCACCGATGCACGAGCGTGTACACGTCGCGCCGGCGCAACCCGTACTGGGCCGCGACGTCGGTGATCGCGTCCCGACGACTACGACCCGCCGCCTCCCGCTCGGCCACCTCCGCGCGCAGCGCGTCGTCGTCGGGACGGACGGCGGGTACGGCGGGGGCGCCCGCCACCACGAGGGTGATCTCGCCGCGCGGGTCGCCGTCGGCAGCCCATCGGGCCAGCTCACCGAGGGGGCTGCGCCGCACCTCCTCGTACGTCTTGGTCAGCTCGCGGCAGAGGGCGGCGGGCCGGTCGGCACCGAACGCGTCGGCCAGGTCGGTGAGCGCGGCGGCGATGCGGTGCGGTGCCTCGAAGAGAACGAGCGTCCGTTCCTCGGCGGCCAGTGCCCGCAGGCGGGCCCGGCGGGCGCCCGGGGTACGCGGCAGGAAACCCTCGAAGCAGAACCGGTCGCAGGGCAGCCCGGACAGGGCGAGGGCGGTGGTGACGGCACTGGGACCGGGGGCGGCGGTGATCGGCACTCCGGCCTCCAGGGCGGCGCGGACCAGGCGGTAGCCGGGATCGGAGACGCTCGGCATGCCACCGTCGGTGACCAGCGCGACCACGTATCCCTCGGTGAGCACGTCGACAAGTTCCGGGGTGCGCCGCTCCTCGTTGCCCTCGAAGTAGGAGACGATCCGGCCGGCGATGGTCACGTCGAGATCGCGGGCGAGCCGGTTCAGCCGGCGGGTGTCCTCGGCGGCGACCACGTCGGCGGCGGCGAGCGTGTCCCGCAGTCGGCTGGAGGCGTCGGCCGGGTTGCCGAGCGGCGCGCCGAGCAGAATCAGGCGACCGGTTTCGGACATTCCACCCACAGCAGCGCACTCCTTCATCGACGGGCGTACCGGATATGGGGACGACGGGCGCCAGCGGCCCCCTTGGCAGCCTACGATCGCCGGGTGACGAGTGCGTCGACAGCACAGAGCGCGAGCCCCGACCAGCCCTCGGAGCCGGCGGCGAGCCCAGCCACCGCCCCCGGACCGGCGGAAAGTGGCGTACCGGCGACGATCCGCCGCCGGCTGGCCACCGTCGAGGCCGGGCTGGACGGTCGTTCGTGGCTGGCCACGGCGGTGGTCGTGGTCATCGCGGCGGTTCTCCGGTTCGCGAATCTGAGCCATCCGCCCGGCAAGATCTTCGACGAGGTCTACTACGCCCGGGACGGCTGGGGGCTGATCGACAAGGCCGTGGAGTGGAACTACACGAACAACGCGCCGTCGTACGTGGTCCACCCGCCGCTGGGCAAATGGTTGATCGGGTTCGGCGAGTGGGCCTTCGGCTACAGCGACGCCGAGCACGGCATCTCGGTACCGGGCCACCTGTTCACCACCGCCCCGGAGTTCGGCTGGCGTTTCTCCGCGGCACTGCTCGGCACCGTGTCGGTGCTGCTCATGGTCCGCATCGGCCGCCGGATGTTCCGTTCCACGGTGCTCGGTTGCGCCGCCGGCCTGCTGCTCGCGGTCGACGGATTCCACCTGGTGCTGTCCCGCACCGCGCTGCTCGACATCTTCCTGCTCTTCTTCGTTCTGGCCGCCTTCGGCGCACTGGTGCTGGACCGGGACGCGACGCGACGCCGGTGGGCCCGGGCCCTGGAGTCCGGGCTGGATCCGACCGCCCGGGGGCGGGCCGGCCGGCCGCCCGGCGGCTGGCGGAACTGGCCCTGGTGGCGGCTGGCCACCGGGGTGCTGCTCGGCTGCGCCTTCGGGGTGAAGTGGAGCGCGTTGTTCTTCGTACCGGTCTTCGCGCTGCTGATGTTCCTCTGGGACGTCGGCGCCCGGCGGTCGGCCGGCGTACCCCGGCCGTGGCGGGACACCCTGCTCGACGGCGTGCCCTGGATGGTGCTCGCCGGTCTGCTGATGGCGGTCACCTACGTCACGACGTGGTCCGGTTGGCTGTTCAGCCAGGAGGGCTACTACCGGCTCGCCGAGCGGTACCCGGACGCCGGGCTCAGCGACGCACCGATCGTCGGCCCGCTGTGGAACCTGATCCAGTACCACCAGGCCGCGCTCGGCTTCCACGGCCAGCTCGACGATCCACACAAGTACCAGTCGTGGCCGTGGCAGTGGCTGCTGCTGGGTCGGCCGGTGGCGTTCCACTGGACCGGCGAGGGTCCCTGCGGTGCGGCGACCTGCGCCGAGGAGGTGCTGCTGCTGGGCACCCCGCTGCTGTGGTGGTCGTTCCTGCCGGCGCTGGTGGCGCTGGTCTGGCTCGGCCTGGCCCGGCGGGACTGGCGGGCCGGAGCGCTCCTGCTCGCCGTGGCGGCCGGGCTGCTGCCCTGGTTCTGGTTCGCCCTCGACGGCCGGACGATGTTCTCCTTCTACGCCGCGCCCGCGCTGCCGTTCCTGGTGCTCGCCGTGGTCTACGTGCTGGGTGCCATCGCCTCGCCGGCGGGACCGAGCGGCACCCTGGCCGTGACCGGCGCCGACGAGGAGGCGAGCCGCGACCGCCGGTTGGTCGGCGGGGTGATCGCCGGGGCGTACGTGGCGCTCGTCGTCCTCTGCTTCGCGTACTTCTATCCGATCTTCGTGGGCTGGACGCTGCCGTACGACGAATGGTCGGCGCGCATGTGGTTGGGCGGCCGCTGGATCTGACGCTGGAAGGGCCCGTACGCCGCGGCGTACGGGCCCGTCTCAGGTAAACAGGACGCGCCCCGATCGCCTGCCCCGGGGGAAGGGGGCGGTTGGGGCGCGCACCTGCAGCTTTACCCCCCGCGCCCGGGGGCCCAACGGGGC